>JBAZDD010000054.1:0-10170 GCA_041654635.1 Candidatus Muiribacteriota bacterium | reverse complement strand
TGGCACCAGCTCGTGAAGCGGTTAAAGGTGTAGTTTCGAGAAAATTAAAATATTTAGGTTGCATAAACAAAGCCCCAGAAGCTCTTTAAGGAGGGGTCAGATCCCTACAATTGAACTAAATATAAGTATAATTAAACGGATTGATAGAAATATCAGTCCGTTTAATATAATTTTGAGGTAGAGAGTGGCAAGACCATTAAGATTAGAAATCCCTGGTGGATGTTACCACGTATTTGCACGAGGGGACAAAAAAATTAAATTGTATTATAGCTCTACTGATTATTTAAAATTTATTGAAAAATTTAATGAGGTGTTTTTCAAGTTTAACATTGAATTATTTGCGTATTGTCTCATGCCAAACCATTATCATTTATTAATAAAAACAAATGAAAGTAATTTATCTAAAGCAATGCATGTTTTAAATACTTCATATTCAAATTGGTTCAAAATAAAGCATGAAATAGTTGGTCATGTGTTCCAAGGAAGATATAAATCTATATTGATTGATTCTGAGAATTACTTGTTAAATCTTATAAAATATATTCACAATAATCCAGTAAAAGATAAAATTGTTGAAAAAATCGATTTATATCAGTGGAGTAGCTATAATGATTATATTCATAGCAATAACATACCAGTTTTGAACAAACAGGTTGTTTTAAAAAAACTTAATGACGAAATTGATATTGCACTTAAAAAATTTATTGTGTATCACAGCTTATATGATAAAGATAAAGAATTTGATTACAAAAGAAAATTATATAAAGAAACTGCAATAGGGGATGAAAGTTTTATTAAACAGGTTGAAATCTTAATTTCTAATCAATCAAAAGATTCGGAAATTAAATCTTTAAACATGGATAAAAAAAGGAGAGTTAATAATATTGTAAATGGTATAAAAAAAATATTCAAAATTAATAATTTCGATGAAAATAAGAAAGTTAAACATTTAACTGTTTATATTCTTTCAAAATATTCAAGATTGAAACAAAAAGAAATAGGCTCGATTTGTAATTTGTCAGTTCATTCAGTTTCGGTTATTAAAAAGCGTGTTGAGGAAAAAATAACAAATGATAAATTTTTTAAAGATAATATAAGTATAATTGAAAAAAAGTTCAATTGTAGGGATCTGACCCCACTATGATCATTGATGGGTTAGGGTTTTGGCATATTTCAAAAGAATTAAATGAAGAGTTATATGGTTTTAAATTTCAGAAAATAAAAGCATTGGATAACAATGCTTTTATTTTTTCTTTTTATAATAAAGAAGTTAAAGAAATTTTACTTGATTTAAATTATGGTCTTCAATCGATTTTTTTAATAGAAGGCAATCATAACATCGAAAAAAAAGAAATCTCTCCAAATACGCAGAATTTTGTTAAATGTGTTAAAAATATTCTTGAAAATGATTTTATTGAAAAAATTTACACTGTGGATTTTGATAGAATTATTGTAATAAAATTTGGTTTTAAAAAAATAATAATTGAACTTATGGGAAAAAATTCCAATATTGTTCTGGTGGATGAAGATGATAGAATTAAAATTGCGTTAAAATTAAAAAGAAAAGAGAGACAAAAAGGAAGAGGGAATATTTTAAATTTATCCCCTGAAACCCTTTTTAATCAAAATAGAATAATTGATACTGGTGCGATTTATCAGTATCCAAAAAATCCAAAACCTGTCACAGATAGTAATGGTATTATAGATTTTAAAAATTCCAGACTGTTTTCAAAAATTTCAACAAAACTGGCTTTAAAAAGCGGTTTTAATACTCTGGAAAATTTTCTTAACATGGATAAGCCGTGTCTTTATAATTTAGATTCACAACCGAACAATATTTTTCCTGATTATATTGAAATTTCTGATTACGCAATTAAAAAGTTTAATTCTTATTCGGAATTGTTTAACAGTTTTTATTTTATTGAAAAAGAAAAAACATCAAAATCTGCAGCACTTGAAAATTATTTAAAAAAATTAAACAGTGAAAAAGATTTTTATATTAAAAAATTAGAAAGTCTGGAAAAAGTTGAAAAAATTCAACAGCTGGCTTTTGAATACAAATCAAATGGCGATTTTCTAAAATCAAATATTTACCGTGTGGAGTCATCACAAAAAAATTTGGAAGAATTTGATGGAATAAAATTAAAACCAAATTTAACTTTTACAGAAAACATTGAAAGATTTTACTCGCTATACAAAAAAGAAAGTAAGAGATTTCAAATTACTCAAGAAAGAAAAAAAGCTTTTGAATATAAAATTAATCAAATAGATAATAAAATTTCAGAAGTTGAAAATTCTCAAGAGATTCCAGAAAAAAATATCATTGAGGAAAAAAAACAGAGTAGAGAAAAGATTTTTGGAACCGTATTAATAACTTATTTTAAAGATACAAGAATTTATGTTGGAAAAAGTGCAAAGGATAATGATTTTCTTCTTTCAAAAGTAGCAAAAGGTAATTATTTATGGCTGCATGCTCAAAATCTACATGGTGGTCATATTATTGTTGAAAGGGATTATCGTCAGATACCACCGGATTTACTGGCTAAAGCTGCCTGGTATGCGGCAATTAATTCTGAAGGAAAAAAAGGAGGTTCAATTCCTGTAGATTATACGGCGTGTAAATATGTAAAAAAAATCAAAAAAGTGTTAGGTAAAGTCATTTTTACCAACAACCGTACTATATTTGTAAAAATTTGATATAATAGGAGCGACGAATAAATCGCGAATGGCACGCGAGAGAAACGGGAATAGAGATAGTTATTGTTGCTTACGCAACAAGTTATTGATTTTTAAAAAAATCAAGTTATTATTTGATGTAATCATCAAACAAGTAATTGTCTTCGACAAGTAATTACTCTATAAGAGTTTGTTTATAATTTGTTTGAGAAGCAAACAATAACTTGATACGAAGTATTAATAACTTGTTCATCAAAGATGAACAATACCTTGTTTGTTAAAAACAAACAATAACAGTTACTAAGGAGTTTTTATGGCTGATAAAAGACAGTTTGTTGTCATAGGTATGGGAAGGTTTGGTGTTCAGGTTGCTACAACATTGTCTAAAAAAGGATTGTCTGTATTAGCAATTGACAGAAATAAAATGATAATAGAAGATATCAAAGACGAAGTGGCTCATGTTGCTATAGCTGATGCTTCTGAAGAAGAATCTCTTAAAGCACTTGGAATAAATGATTTTGATGTTGCCATTGTAGCAATTGGTGAAAGTCTTGAAAATAATATTCTGACAACAGCAATTTTAAAAAATTTTAATATTAAAGAAATTATTGTTCGTGCAACAACTAAATTACATGAAAACATTTTAAGAAGAATTGGTGCAACAAGAGTTGTTATGCCTGAAGAAGAAATGGGTATAAGGATTGCAAATTCAATTGTAGCTGAATCTATTGTTGATAATATTGAATTTTCAGAAGGTTACAGTATTGCTCAGATAAAGGCTCCTGAAGAAATCCGTGGAAAAAGTCTTATTGAAGCTAATTTACGTGTTAAACATAATGTTAACGTTGTAGCCATAAAAAAAGTTAATGGTGATGGCAAGGAAAAAATTATGGTTCCTGCAAGTGATTATATTATTTTAAAAGAAGATATTCTTATAGCTGTTGGTAAAAACGAAGATATTAATCAGTTCGGGAGCATCTAGTGTTTGAATTTTTCCGACATAATCCGGCTTTTATTCTTATTCTATCATTTGTATTAATTATTATTACTGGAACATTATTTTTAAAAATACCCGGAGCATATTCTTTGGAATTGAGTTGGATTGATGCATTATTTACAGCAACAAGTGCTACTTGTGTTACAGGGTTGATTGTTAAAGACACGCCAAATGATTTTTCTTTATTTGGTCAAATTATAATTTTGATTCTGATTCAGCTTGGTGGAATGGGTTTGATGACGTTTTCAATGTCTTTTGCAGCAATTTTAGGTAAGAAACTTAATTTTTCTTCAAAAGCAATGATTAATAAAATGCTTGATTATGACAGACCCGGATATACTGCGTTTATTTTAAAAAAAGTTTTAACTATGATGATTATTATAGAACTTGTCGGGTTTCTTTTATATGTTATTGCATTTAATATTAATGGTGTAAAAGAGGGGTTGATTTTCACTTCACTTTTTCATAGTATTTCTGCATTCTGTAATGCCGGATTTTCTACATTTTCTGATTCACTGATTGGATTTAGATCAAGTTTTTTAATAAATTTTATTACTTCAACTCTTATTGTTCTTGGTGGATTAGGTTTTTTTGTTATGATTGAATATTATTCATACTTTAAGAAAAAATTAGAAAATAAAAATTTTGTGAAAAAATTAACTGTTCAGGCGAGAATGGTGGGTTATGTTACAGTTTTTATGATAATAACCGGTGCACTTATGTTTTTTATACTGGAAAAAAACAATATTTTATATGGGGAAAGTTTTTCAACCAGAATATATACGAGTTTTTTTCAGAGTATTACAACCAGAACAGCAGGATTTAATACTGTAAACACTGGGGGACTTACAAGAGCAACATTGCTTGTATTTGTTCTGTTCATGTTTATTGGAGCTGCGCCAGGTGGTACAGCTGGTGGAATTAAAATTACAACTGTCTACATATTTTTAAAAAATTTTCTTTCTATGATTAGAAACAGTCAGGAAGTTTACGCTTTTGGCAGAAAAATTCCTAAAGAAATTGTTAATAAAGCTACTGGAATATTCTTTGTTTCAATTTTTTTAAATTTTGTCGCTATTATTTTACTTAGTATTACTGAACCATTTGAGCTTACAGAAATTATTTTTGAAACAGTTTCAGCATTTGGTACGGTTGGTTTATCAACTGGAATTACTCCATATTTAAGTAATGCCGGAAAATTAATTATAATTATTCTGATGTTTGCAGGCAGATTAGGTCCTTTAACTCTGGCAGTAGCTGTTGGAAATACTTTAAAAAAAGAACATTACTCTTTGCCGGAAGAGAAAGTTATGATAGGATAAAGAGAATGGTAAATTGGTATTTGGTAGCTTGGTAACCTTGAAAAAAAATAGATTGAAACTAAATTTAAGTTTATGTTTATGTTGGAATTCAAAATAATTAAAAAAATAAAGGGAGTATGTTATGGCAAAAAAAAAGGTAAAAATTAATATTGTTAATTTAAAAAAAGTAGAGGTTGAAGAAGGAATGTCTTTAAAAAATCTGGTTAAAGATTTTTATAAAGGTAAAGAAAAAGTTTTTGGTGCAACTGTTGATAATAAACACAGAACACTTGATTTTGAAATAAAAAAAGATTCTGAAATAGAGTTTTTAACATATTCGACAACTTATGGAAAAGAAATTTACAAAAGAAGTCTTTCTTTTATACTGATTCATTCAGTAAGAGAACTTTATAAAAACGGAAGACTTGAAATTCATCATTCACTTGGGAATGCTTTTTATTATGACCTAACAATAGATATTCCTGTTGGTGAAAAAGTTGTAAATCAGATTAAGGATAAAATGAATGAAGTTATAAAATCAGGTAAAGAATTTGAAAGGTTTGAGCTTTTAATTAAAGATGCTATTGAACTCTTCAGAAAAGAAGGATATTTTGATAAAGTCCGTCTTCTTGAAAACGTAAGAAATCTTGATAAAGTTGCTTTATATAAACTTGGTGACTATATTGATATAAACTATGGTCCTTTAGTTCCAGATGCATCTTATATTGATATTTATGATTTGAAACAGTATAATGCTGGGATTCTTCTTTGTTTCCCAGATCCGGTTGATCCAAAAACAATAACTCCTCAAAAATATCACACAAAACTTTTTGATATTTATCAGGAAAGTAAAAAATGGACAAAAATACTTGAAATAACTAATGTGGGAAGGCTTAATCAGATTATAAAAAACAGTGATATAAGCGATTATATTAAAATAAACGAAGTGCTTCATGAAAAGAAAATTTCTGCAATTGCCGATGAAATTACAAAAAAATCAAAAGAAGTTCGTATTATATTAATAGCAGGACCATCATCTTCAGGTAAAACCACATTTTCAAAAAGAGTGAAAACGCATCTGCAGGTAAATGGACTTTTTCCTGTAACAATTTCTCTTGATGATTATTTTGTTAACAGAGAAGACAATCCTAAAGACGAAGATGGAAATTTTGATTTTGAATCAATACATTCACTTGATTTAAAACTTTTAAACAAGCATATGGTGGCGCTTTTAAAGGGTGAAGAGGTTCCAATTCCGAAATTTGATTTTACTAAAGGAAAAAGGTCTAAAGAGGTTCATCCGCTCAGAATTAATGAAAATCAGATAATAATTATTGAAGGAATTCATGGATTAAATGATGAGCTTACCAGCGCGATTGATTCAAAAAATAAATATAAAATTTATATTTCGCCACTTACTCAGCTTTGTCTTGATGATTATAACAGAATTTCTACAACAGACTGTCGACTTATCAGAAGAATGGTAAGAGATCATCAGTTCAGAAACTATCCAGCCAGCGAAACACTTGATAGATGGGCTTCTGTAAGACGTGGGGAAGAAATAAATATTTTCCCATTCCAGGAAAGTGCAGATATCATGTTTAACTCATCACTTTTTTATGAAATACCAGTATTGAAAAAATTTGCAGTTCCATTGCTTGAAGAAATTACAAGAGATGACAAGAATTTTGCAAAAGCAGACAGTTTATTAAAATTTTTATCACTTTTTAAAAGTGCAGAGCTTTCAATTGAAGAAATACCTCCAACTTCACTTTTAAGAGAATTTATAGGCGGAAGCAGTTTCAAATATTAGGAGTTTTTTATGAAAAGTATGACAGGTTATGCTTTGTGTGAAGCCAGTGAAAATGGTGTACACGTAAAGCTTGAAATAAAAAGTGTTAACAGTAAAGGTCTTGACCTTAGAATTAGAATGCATGAATCCCTTGGTGAGCTTGAATTTAAACTGAGCTCACTTGTAAGAAAAACAATTTCTCGAGGGAAAATTTATCTTCGAGTTGATTACAATTTTACAGATGAGCAGGGGGCAATAAATGTAAACTGGGATAATTTAAAAACTTACAGTAAAATAGCTGATAAAATTCAGAATCTGACTTTATGTGAAGGTAAAAATACACCACTTGATTTTTTAAGACTTCCTGAAATATTGAAAACCGAGCCAGATGAAGAGCTGAAAATAAGAATTTCAGATGTTATTTTTTCTCAGATGGATGTATTGTTTGATAAATTTGATAAATCCAGAGAAAAAGAAGGTCAGGAACTTTTAAATTTTTTTACTGGCTCTGTTGAGGATATAAATAGAAAAGTCAAAGAAATTAGAGATTTTAAAGATGAACATGTATTACTAATAAGAAAAAAACTTACTGACAGAATTAAAGAATTTAAAGAAATAGATTTTGAAAGCAAAAGACTTGAAGAAGAAATATTGTATTATGTTGAAAAAAGTGACATTACAGAAGAATTAGTAAGACTTGAAAGCCATATTGAACTTTTGAAAAGTGAGTTTAAAAAAGAACGCACAGGAAAGAAAATAGATTTTATTCTTCAAGAAATTAACAGAGAAGTAAATACAATAGCTTCTAAAAGTCAGAGTGTTGAAATTACGACAAATACAATATATCTTAAAGAAATAGTTTCAAAAATGCGAGAACAGGTAGCAAACATTGAATAACAGGAGGTTTTAGTGGAAGAAACAAAACTTATTAATATCGGATTTGGTAATTTTGTAAATAAAGAAAGAATTGTTGCAATAGTTTCACCAGATTCTGCCCCTATAAAAAGGTTGAAAGATGAAGCAAAAGCCGCTAACAAACTTGTTGATGCAACATGTGGAAGAAAAACACGTTCAATAGTTGTAACAGACAGTGACCATGTTATACTTGTACCAGTTCAGCCTGAAACATTAGCTGGAAGATTTGAGGATAAAGAAAATGAAAAGTAAGGGTATGATTATTGTTATTACAGGACCATCAGGTGTTGGAAAAACAACATTAAGTAACAGACTGGTTAAAGAATATGATGATATTGATTTTTCAGTTTCTGTAACAACAAGAAATCCACGCTCAAATGAGACTGATAAAGCAGAATATGAATTTGTCAGTGATGATAAATTTAGAGCTATGATAGCAGATAATGAGTTTGCAGAATGGGCCTCAGTTCATGGTAATCTTTATGGAACAAAAAGAAGTACGTTGAAAAATGCTCTTGAAGCAGGTAAAAACATTCTTCTTGAAATCGATGTTCAGGGTGGGCTTCAGATTAAGGGTCAGTTTCCACTTGATACAGTAATGATATTTATTGCACCACCTGACCATAACGAACTAAAAAGAAGACTTGTGGGCAGAAATACAGACCCGGATGATGTTATTGAAAGAAGACTGTTTAATGCTTTAAAAGAAATGCTTTATATAGATAATTATGAGTATTTTGTGGTAAACGATAATCTTGATGAAGCTTATGATACAGTTGAAAGAATAATTTATACAGAAAAATACAAATCCTACAGAAGAGTATATAAATTCTAAGAAAAGGCGGGGTCAGATCCCTACAAATGACTATTTTTGAAGATATACTTATAAAAAAGTTTAAAAATAAAAACATACTTATTGGAGTAACTGGTGGTATTGGAGTATCAAAAGTGCCACAGCTGTTAAGTATGTTGAAAAAATGCGGTGCAAATATAAGAATTATCATGACAGAAAATTCAACAAAATTTGTTACACCTCTTACAATGGAAACTATTTCAAATTCTCCTGTTTATACAACAATGTGGGAATCAAAAAAAAGAGAAATAAACCATATAAGTCTTAAGGATTTTCCAGATTTGACTATTATTGTTCCGGCAACTGCTAATATTATCGGAAAATTTACCTCATCGGTAGCTGATGATTTACTTTCAACTACATTACTTGGAATAAAAACACCGATTGTGTTTATTCCAGCTATGAATACAGATATGTGGAATAATGTTTTTTTTCAGAAAAAACTTAAAGCACTTGTAGAAAATGGTTATTATTACATGGAACCAGCTTCTGGAATGCTTGCATGCGGGGTAGAAGGAAAGGGTCGAATGCCTGAAGTAGAAGAAATCTTAGAGTTTTCTGCTGAGATTTTAGCTCAAAAACATTTACTGTCAGGTAAAAAAGTGTTATTAACACTTGGGGCAACAAGAGAATGGATTGATGATGTAAGGTTTATTTCAAATCCTTCTTCTGGCAAGATGGGGAAATTTTTAGCTGAAGAATTTATTAAAAATGGGGCAGATTTAACAATTATTGCAGCACATAATTCTGTAAAACTTCCTGAAAACTGTAAGATTATAAAAGTAAATACAGCTTGTGACATGTATGATGAGGTTTTAAATAATATAAAAGAAAACCATATTTTTGTAAGTTGTGCCGCAGTATGCGATTTCAGACCTGAAAAAAAAGCCACTGGAAAAATAAAAAAAGAAAATAAAGATGAAGAAAACATTAAATTTGTTAAAAATCCAGATATTTTAAAAGAAACAGGAAAAAAATATGGTGGGAAAAAATTTATAGTAGGTTTTGCAGCTGAAACTGATAATCATGAAAAAAATGCTTTAAAAAAACTTGAAAATAAAAAACTTGATATGCTTGTTTTAAATGATGTATCTAAAAAAGACAGAGGATTTGAAAGTGATAATAACGAAGTTACAGTTTTCACAAAAAATAAAAAAGAAAAAATTGAAATAAGTTCAAAAAAAAATATAGCTGCAAAATTAGTTGAAATAATAAGTGAAAATGTCAGATAAATTCAATATCAGTATAGAATATATAAATAATATATTCAATTCAGGTCAGACTTTATATAAGGTCAGAAATGAGTTAAAAAAAGTTGAGCTTGAAATTGATGGAAAAAAAGAATTTTATTCTCTGAAAAAATTCAAAAAACCCGGTTTTATAAAAAGTCTGTTTTATTATTACAATCCATCTAAAGCAAAAAAATCCTATATCAATGCAAAGTTTTTATGGGATAACAAAGTAGGTGTTTCAGAACCACTCTGTTATTTAGAAAATTTTGAAAATAAAAGATTGAAAGAAAGTTATTATATTGAAAAATTTATTTCAGATTTTTCAGATTTCAAACAGGAAATGATTTATATTTTAGAAAACGAACCAGATTGTCATAAATTTTTAGCTCTCTTAAAGCCTGTTG
>JBAZDD010000053.1:0-10208 GCA_041654635.1 Candidatus Muiribacteriota bacterium | reverse complement strand
CATATTTTATATGAAGTGGAGGATTTTATGGCTAATACTACTTTAAGATTACCTGAGGAAAAATTAAAGATTTTAAGAGCTATTTCTGGATATGAAAATATTCCCATGAGTAAAATAATAGAAAAATTAGTTGATGAATATATTATGGCTCATAAAGAAACTATTGAAATTATTACCAATAAGGATTATTATGCTTCGCTTTGCCAGGGAATCAAAGAAGCAGAAGAGAATGATACAGTTTCTTTAGATAAAGTTAAAAGGCTTTTGAATGTATAAAATTGAATTTACAAAAGAAAGTATCAAGCAGTTAAAAAAATTTCCGGTTAATATTCAAAGAAAAATTTTAAATAAAATTGAAATTTTATCAAAATCAGATAATTTTCATGAAATTTCGAATGTTAGACGATTGACTGGGGATTTAAAAGAGTATTATCGACTTAGAGTTGGAGATTTTAGAGTTGTTTTTAAAAATATAAATGGAGTTTTGATCATTATAATAACGATTCTCCCACGCGGGCAAGTTTATAAATAGGAGAATAGAGATAAAAACATTGGGGTCAAGTCTCGAGAGCCTGTTGAAATAAATATAAATACCGATCAATATTTATATGAAACTCCGAAAGAATATTTGAAATCGTCATTTTCAATAGTTTCAATAAGATCTCTGTATCGACTCTTTCCTATATAATCAAGACTGAATTCAATATCTTTGTCATTTTTATATTTAAGACCTATAACATTAGATCCATTTCTGTATGCATATATTAACTCTACAGGCATCTTATCTGAAGAGAAGCTGAAATCTCCCGAAAATTCGAAAAAGTCTTTTTCAGGCTTAGCCTTTCCAGCGTCCCATTTACCATAATATGAAGTGCCACCGAATTTTCCGCCAGTATTCCTTCCATACTTTAAAAAAAGAAAATCAACATAGAAGGTATCATAATTATCTGAATTGGTATCCAGAAGATATCCTATATTTCCGAAAGGGATAGGAAAGTTGAAATCCAGTTTGACATCGTCATCCACATTGCCAAATGAATTTACAGGAATTATAACTTTTAAAGGAAAAAGAACAAGTATGGTGTTATAATTTAATGACATCTCGGATTTTGCTCTTATATCATTATATATTACTGACACTCTTGCACTTTTTGAGTCTTCGGTTTTCACATCTCTGTTGGAAGTGTCAACTGTTTTGTCAGTAATATTGATAATATCCTCGAAGTTCTTCTCTCCAAGTTTTACTGAAAAACCATCTTTTTCACTCTCAGCTGAGAAAACAGTATGTACAAAAAGAAAAACAATTACGAGTAATAAAATACTTTTATTCATAATCCCCTCCAAAATTTTTATAAATTTCATCATAAAAAATATATTTAATCAATTTTTATTAAATCAATCTCAAGGTGTTAATTCTATTTTTATCTTTTCACCAGCAATTCTCAATGAGAAATCTTAACGTGTCTTTGCAAAAATTATTTAAAATATTAATTTAGGTAAATATTTAGAAAATCATGGGAAGTAAATTTGAGAAAATAAATTGTTTGTAATTATAAAGTTTTTTTTCTCCAAAATAATTTTTTATTTTTTTTAACATTTAAAGAAAAAAATTCGTTTTTGTATTATAATTATATTTGATAATTTAAAGGAGTTAATATGGATTTTGATTTTTTATTCAAAAAAGCCTGCGCGATGTGTTTCTGTAAGGATTTTAAAAATAGTTTCTGATTTGCTTCCTTATGATTGAAAAAATATTAAATGCGAGGAAAAACTTAATAATGACAGATCCAGCATTAACATTAAAGAAAGAGTTTGATCAGGGAACAGACATAAGCATACAAAAAGTTAAAAAGATTTTTACTGAATCTGAATTAATAAATAGACTTTTGACTGATCCAAAACAAAAATCTGATAATTTTGTTGGTCTTAGAACATACGAATGGCGTTTATTAGAGCTTTCTGAAATCCCCTATACATATACATTGGATAAAGTGAAAAAATGGCTTAAAATGCTTATAGAAAAATCTTATATAAAAGAAGGTTTCTCTCTAACTGGTGATAAAGATGGGGTGCTTTCCTGTCATAACTCTATGATTACTACAATACTTATGAAGATGAATTATGATAACAGGGAATTGATAGAGGTTGGAATAAACTGGATATTAAAATATCAAAGTGTTAATAGAGGTGAAGAATGTGAATGGAAGGGGAAGAACTTATTTACAAAATATGGTGGTTGCATGAAAAAAACACCTTGTTTTTATGGTGTAGTAAAATCCATGATAACACTTACTGAATATAAAAAAAGATTCAAAACTTCTGAAGAAATACAAAATAAATTAAATCAAGGTTTGGAATACATTCTTGACCATAAAGTGTATAAAAAGCTTTCTACAGGAGAACCCATTGAGGACTCAATTATATTGAATTTTTATCCATATACTTATAAATCAAATATTATAGAAATTTTATCTTTACTTAAAGCAAACGACTTACTTCGTGATGATAGATGTAATGATGCTATAGATATTCTAAGGAAAAAAATAAGAGATGATGGATTTTGGCAGGCTGATACAGCTTATATGAAAACATCCTGGGTGGATTTTGATATTCCATCAAAACCTGGTCAGTGGATAAGTTATGTTATTAACAATTTATTAAATGAGTAATTTTGAGAGAATGGCACAGAAACTAATCCAGCGTATTCTACTTTATGATTTTAATTTAGTTATTGTTATTAAGAAAGGGTTAAATTAGTTGAGAGTTGAATAACTCAAGTAACCCAAGCAACTCAAATAACTCAAGTAACACAAGTAACCCAAGTAACTCATTTAACTCATTTAAATCTTGATTGAGATTATATGTTATAAATGATATAATTTTAAAAATTTATGAAAAATATTATAAACAAATTATTCAGTTATAATAAAAAGTCAATTAAGCTCAGTGAATTTATTGATTTAATTAAAATTTCTGATTATGAAAAACTATTTGACACTATAAAACAGCTTGAAATTGAGAATGTTTTACAATCTGTTAAAAAGTCAGGGTTAAATGGAAATATTGCAAAACCACTTTTTAATAAATATAAAATAATTTATCCGAAAAATGTTACAGATAAAATATTATCTGAAATAAAATCTCTTAATCCTGGTCTTAATATTGATGGATATTTAGAAAAACCTGAAAAATATATCAAACATAAAAAAATTATAAATGGGGTAAGCAGTTATCTTTGGCAGAAAAGTGATTTGTTGAAAAACAAAATGTCAAAAAATGAACGGGCTTTTTCAATATGGAATGATGAAAAGTTTTTTGATAAAAATAAGGGGTTGATTAATGAAATTTTAAATTTTAACAATTTCTCAGCTGAATTTTTCAATTATTACAAAACTTACGAGCCTTTTTTTGAGTATATAACCGAGATTGAAAAAAACAATAATGTTTTGATAGTTGAGAATAAAGATACATGGTTTACACTTAAAAAACTTTTTATTGAATGTCAGAAAAATGTTCTTTTCGGGGTTAAAATAAATGTATTAATCTACGGTGAAGGTAATAAAATTACAAAAAAGAATGCTCTTGATGAACATTTTATGTCATTAAAAGAAAATAATCTTATAGAAAATGTTAATTATCTTTATTTTGGTGATTTAGATTATGAGGGTATTGGGATTTATTTAAGAATAGCAAATTATAATCAAAATATAAATTTTTGCTTGTTTACTGAACTTTATGAAAAAATGCTTGAATTATCTGAATATATTGACTTGCCTCAGGCTAAAAATCAAAGAAAACTTTTATCAGAAGATGATAAATTTTATGGTCAGTTTTCTGAAAATATCAGAAGCAGGATAATAAATATTTTAACCAATAACAGATATATTCCACAGGAAATTCTGAATTATCAGGTTATTTCCAAAGGATTATCTGAATGAAAAATTTTGATTTTCTTGAAGGATTTGAAAAAAGAATGCAGCTTGTTGCTGCTGTTGATTCGATAATCAATCGAAAAAATAAAACCAAGGCAATTGAAGATAAATTTGAAACTGGTGAAATTGAAAATATTATTTTTTCTGTTTTAGTTTATATAATGGATAAAACATTATCTGAAGATGAAGATTGCACGATTAATAACATATCTTCGTTTTTAAGTCATATTCTGAAATATTACAAGAAATCAGGGTTGGATAGTTTTGAGCTTGCTAATTATATTATAAAAGATATTTTACAGAATAATGGAGAAAAACGGACATTTCATATTATGAATTATTCAAAATCCATGATTGAATTTCCTGTAAGACTTATATCAGATAAAATATATGAAACAGAACAGGGTTACAAAATAAAATACTATCTGACAGATGCTGGATATGATTTTTTATTCAGAACAAAAGAAGTCGATGATGAAATATCTTTTTCAGTTGAAGAGTTCAAGTTAAGAGAATTAATCAAAAGGAAAAATTATAAAAAAGCTCTTGAGCAGAGCAAAAATCTCATTCAGATGGTCAGACAGAAGAAAAATGATGTATTGACTTTTATTCAAAAAATCAAAGAAAATATTTATTCTGTAAATGTCGCTGATTATGAGAAAATTATTAAAAGCACTTATGAATTACTTCAACAGGAATATGAAGTGATGAATGAAATTAAAATTATGATTGATAAAGCTCAGAATAAACTTGATACTGAAATTGAGAATCTTTCAGAAGATGAAAATATTAAAAAAGCAAAAAGTGAAATTTTTCAAATTAAAAGAAATATTGAAACCACAATTAATGAGCAGCAGTCATTGATTATTAACAGGCATAATTTATCTAAAATTTACATTGAAACAATTGGGGATTCATTTGAACATACTTTGCAGAAAAGGTTTGATATTGAAACCAGTATTTTAAGTGTTCTCGAAAAAATGCCTGAATCCAGAATAAGTGAGCTGTGGAAGCTTTTTAATCCTTTATTCAAACCTGATGTAAAAAAATATTTGAATATATTAAAATTATATGAAAAACAGGGTAAACTCCAGCAGGAAAGAGAAGAAAAAGATTACAGTCTGCTTATTCATGATGAATTTGATACTGATTATGAGAAAATTATTATTAAAGAAAGAAATTTGATTTATAAAGAAATTGTCAAAGAATTATTAAATTTTGGAATTATTAATCAAAAATTCAGATTTGGGGATTTTTTAGAATATCTGCAAAAAAATGTAGATGATTTTAATTTATTTTTAAAAGAGCACAGAATTTTTAAAACAATGCTGAAATTATATGAAATTGGTGAAGTTAACATTAAATTATGGCAGTCAGAAAAAGAAAATATTATACATAATATTTCTGGCGAATTTGATATTTCATATTGTCTGTTTATGGTTGAAGAAGAAAAAAAAGATTTATTTAACATTGAAAAAATAATAATTGAAAAAACTGATGACAAACTTATAGAATATAAATATGAAATGATTGAACAAGAGATAAAAGTGAATAAAACAGTCACAGTTAATGATTATTTGATAGAGGTTATAACAGCAATTCTCAATGAAATTTAAAGAAAATCCTGTTCTGGACGGGGTTTGTGCCGTCAAACTTTACGGTTTAATAAAGTTGGAAGGCCAGACCCCTAAAGGATTTTCAGTTAAATTGAGAATTGCTGAGGTTATAAGCTGATAATTCACTTTTTAATTATATTATGATAATATTAACTTGAAATCAATACAATATTATAAGGACAAATAAATGCCTAAAAAAAGATTTAATTTATCTAAAATTGTTTTAAGCGGGTTTAAGTCAATAGCTTCACAAAATGAGCCTCAACAAATCCTTTTTGATAATATTACTCTAATAATTGGTGCAAATGCTTCCGGAAAAAGTAATTTAGTGTCCTTTTTTAATATGCTTAATAGAATGAATACTCAGGCAATACAGGAATTTATTGGAAAAAATGGTTTTGCTGATTCATTGTTGTATTATGGTTCTAAAAAAACAGCAAGAATTAAAGCTGAGCTGACTTTTGAAAGTGAAGTAGATAAAGACACCTATGGTTTCACTCTTTCTCATGCAAGTGGCGATAAACTTATTTTTACTGATGAATATTTAACATGGCATCATATTGATTATAACAGACCTCAGAAGCTTACTCTTGGTGCAGGTCATTCTGAAAGCAAACTTCAAGAAGAAAGTAGGAAAAAAGAAAGTAGAACTGCAAAAATTATCTATGAAATTTTAAGGGATTGTCAGGCGTTTCAATTTCATGATACATCTTTAACTGCCAAAATGAGAAACAAGGTTTATATAGGTAATAATAGATTTTTATTCAGCGATGGTGGTAATGTTGCTGCTTTTTTATATACATTAAAAAATTCAGATATTTTTAAAAAATACTACGACAGAATAGTTGCCAGAATAAAATTGATCATACCACAATTTGGTGATTTTGTTTTAGAACCAGAAATCCTTAATCCTGAATATATAGTATTAAACTGGCGAGAAAAATTTGAGCAGGAATATTTGTTTGGTCCACATCAATTATCAGACGGTTCCATGAGATTTATTGCTCTTGCAACTTTGTTGCTACAGCCACCTCAAACAATTCCAAAAATTATTATAATTGATGAACCTGAATTAGGCTTACATCCTTCGGCTATTGGCGTATTAGCCGAAATGATAAAAACTGCTTCAAAAACTTCTCAAATAATATTAGCTACTCAATCTTCCCGACTAATTGATGAATTTTCTCCTGAACAAATTATTGTTGTTGAAAGAGACGAAATTGAAAATAAAAGTGTTTTTAAAAAATTAAACGCTGAAGAACTTGAGAGTTGGCTTAATCAATACAGCTTGTCTGAATTATGGGAGAAAAATGTTTTTGGAGGGCAGCCTTGAGTGCTATTAGATTAAATATAATTGCTGAAGGCTCAACAGAGCTGAATTTTATTAATAAAGTACTGAAAAATTATCTTGCAAAATATAAAGTACATGCCAATGTTAAGGTTGTATTAACAAGTCGTGACAATAAGAGACATAAAGATTACAAAGGTGGTTTGGTTTCTTACGATAAAGCCAAAAATGATATAATTACCTGGATTAAACAGGATAATAAACCCGATGTGTATTTTACAACAATGTTTGATTATTATGGATTACCTTCATCTTTTCCAGGTATTAAACAATCCTCAAAATTTAATGATATTTATCAAAAAATTCATTTTATCGAAAATGAGTTTCAAAATGATATTCAAGACCATATAGAATTTACAAGATTTATTCCATATATTCAACTTCATGAATTTGAAGCATTGTTATTTTCAAATCCTCAAAAAATTATAGAAGAGTATTTTGAATATGAAAAGCAAATTCAACAGTTAATCAAAATTAAAAATAAATTCAATAACAACCCTGAATTAATAAATAATAGTATAAATACGGCTCCTTCTAAACGGTTAATAAATTTAATACCAGAATATGATAAAGCAAATATCGGACCCTTAATTGCTGAGAGAATTGGAATTGAAATGTTAATGACTGAATGTAGTCATTTTGATAGCTGGATAAATAAATTGATAAAATTGAGTAATTAAAAATATTATGAATGAATTAAAAACTGCTTTAAAAATTTTAAAAAAATTGCTGGATAAAGGACAGATTGATAAAAATCAGGATATTGATTTATTTATTGAGTTTAAGAATAATGAAATTAGAGAAATATTATATTCTTTTGAAGAAGAACTTGAAATAAAACTTGTTGAAGCCGGCGAAACTGTTTATCTTGTACCTTTATCAACAAATGATGTATTTGGATTTACAAATAAAGATTTCAGAGAATGGATTTCAAGCTCGGCAAGACTTTCAGATGTTTTTTTACAGTCATATATTGCAATGATAATTTTTTCCATGTTTTATGGTGGTAAAAATCGCGACCCGAAACAGCGGGATTTTTTGAAAATTATTGATTTAATAAAAAAAATTGATGAAAAATTTGGACTTGTTTTAAAAAATCAGCAGCAAACTCAAGAAATTGAAGAAAAATACAGTATAAATTTTATAAAAGTTGCTGAACTATGGGATAGCAAACTGGAGTATGAAGAAAATAAATTAAAAACAAAAACTGGAACAATACTTAGTTTATGCAGATTACTTCAAAGAGAAAATTTAATTAATTTGATTGATGATGATAAAGAAATCCGCCCCACTCGAAAGCTTGATGATTTGATGATTAATTATTATTTAAATGAAGAAAGAATTGAAGAAATAAACTTTTTGATAAGTGAAGGAATAAGTCAATAGAAAACACTCTAAAACAAATTGACATAAAATGTCTTTTGAATTATCATTTTAATAAATATGGAATTTAAAATTTCAAATACATTTGATACTAAAGAACGAATTAAAGAATTGGTCAGAAATTTAATTTATCTCAATGAAAAAAATACTTCGGATTTATCTAATATAAACTGGGTAACACCTTTATCAATTTTACCAATAGCCTATTATATAAATAAAAATAGCAAAATTATTGAAAAACTACCAAATAATAATGTTGCAAGTTATCTGAAAACTATTGGATTTCCAGAAGGTAGAGATGAAATTATAGAAAATTTTAATGAGTATGATTTTAAAAATTATTTGCCAATTTTAAAAATTAAATTCAATCAAAATGATAATTTTGAAACATTAGAACAAATTATAGAAAAATACATTAATATTTTAAAAAGAACCATTTTGAAGGATAGTAAACAATATGAAATTAATTCAGTAAAATATATGTTAGGGGAAATAATCACCAATATAAATGAACATTCTTCAGCTGATGAAGTGTATATTTTGGCACAATCATGGTCAAAAGATATGGAAATAACAATAATTGACAATGGAAAAGGCGCTTTAGGGAGTTATCAATCGTGTTTTGATATAAAAACACATCTGGAAGCTTTAGATTTAATTCAACAATCACTTTCTTCAAAAGACCCAACTGGGAATGAAAGAGGATATGGGATTTTTTCTACAAAAAAACTATCAATACAACCTTTTAATGGTGAAGTAGTTATTTTTTCTGGTGATGCAATGTTATATAACGATTTGATTTTTAATGTCCCTTTTGATTTTAATGGATTCATGTTTTCGATGAAATTAAAAAAAGAAGTCGAACCTTTTGATATGTACAAATATTTAGAATAAAGTCTTTAGAACTCTGGAGGAAAAATGAAAAAAAAAGAAATATTTTTTAAAAATTATATTAAATCCACAAATATTTTTTTCCGTAAAAAAATAGAAATTATTGAAGAACAAATTGATATTGCAAAAATCTCACAGGAAAATGTTGAAAAATTAGTTTTTAATTTCGATAAAATAGATTCAATTAATCGTGCAGTAGCTGACCAAATAAAAAAAATGGAGAAAAAAATCGTTTCAAATAATATACAAGTAGAATATATAAATGTAAATGATTCTATAAACAAAATGTTTGATTCATTATTTAAAATAAAACAAAAAAAGATTCTTCCATATAAAATTATTAATTTTGATAATTTGTAATAATCCCATTAATACCGATTTGTAGGAGTTTATTTATTTAATGCCAAAAATCAATCGAATTAGAATTGTGAATTTTTCATATAATAATGATAACCGTCAGATTATTGATGAAACATTCAATTTTTTTGAGGGTGAAAATGCACTGTTAAATCTTGCAAATGGTGGTGGAAAAAGCGTATTAGTTCAACTTATGCTTCAACCAGTAGCACCAAAATCAAAAATCCAGGGTAGAAATTTTTCTGACTTTTTTAAAAATAAAAAACAACCAACATTTATTTTAACAGAATGGAAGCTTGATTACTCAGAAGATTACCTGCTGACTGGATTTATCTGTCAAAATTTTGAAACAAATCAGCTTGATGGTGAAAAAAATCAGAGACTGAGATTTTTAACATTCACATCAAAATATAATCAGTCTAATTCATGGGATATTCAGAATTTAAAATTGATTGAAAAACAGGGTAAAATTTTAAACATACCAAATTTCAGAGAAATACTTAAAACACTTGAAGAAAAAGAGAGAAAATCTGCAATTGATTTCAGAGTGTTTAATGATGATAATATGGAAGAATACAGAAAACATATCGCAGAATTCGGTATTTCTTCAGATGAATGGAAAAATATTATTAAAGCAATAAATGACAGCGAAGGTGGATTAGAAGAAATATTCCTTAAATG
>JBAZDD010000052.1:0-10420 GCA_041654635.1 Candidatus Muiribacteriota bacterium | reverse complement strand
ACAATCTACTGCTCCTTTTTCTTCTGCTTTTTTTAGTGCCTGTTCAAGTTTTTGTTTTTGACTGTCGTCCAGGCTTATACCTCTCTCCTGCATTCTTGCTTTAGCATGCGCAGAAAATTTCAGCTCGTTATTTTTTTCAGAAACCTGTGAAAAAATATCAGCAAATTTTTTGCCTGCTTCAACATTATTATTTTTAATATTATTATTATTTTTTGTTACTTCCGGCAGATTGAAAATCGGCTGGTTTAATCTAACCATCTCCCTCTCCTGTTATCAGTTATTATCATTATTCTCTTCATTATTCTCTTCGCCATATTCCTGCTCAAGCTCATCCATGAATTCATCAAAATCACTGTTTTCTGAATCCACCAGACTAATAACCTGATCAAGAGTAACAGCCATTCCTTCAACTTCAAGTATTATCTGATTTTCATAAACTGTTGCTTTTGTAACTGGTCCTTCGATTGGTCCATTCACTGTTACCGCTCTTACACTTTTTCCCATAAATTCAAGTGCCTGTCCCCATTTAGACTGCGAATTTATAGAAATAAACTCGTCAAACTTTTCATTAAGCTGCTGCAACTGTTCAACTGAAGTAAACTGAGTAAGCTGACCCATCATTTCTTTGTTAGAAATTGGTTCAAGCGGATCCTGATGTTTCATTTCCATCATCAGAAGGTGCATGAAAGCATCTTTATCAAGTTCTGATTTAACCTGTCTCTGCTGCGACTGCTGATATTCATATCTGTCCTGTTCGCTTATCAGAAACCCACTTTCTGCTGTTGTACTCATTTAGCTGCCTCCTCTCTTATTAGGCATTAAGAGACACACTGGCTGGTGATTTTGCACCAAAAGCCTGCATTACATCTCTGAAGCTTACCATTCTCTCTTTTTTTCTGTTTTTTCTCTGTTTTTCTTCTTCAGATTCCTGATTATCATCTTTATTATTTTTTCCATCAGGATTTACTGAAATATGTACTTCTGAAACATTTAAACCCTCTCGCTGTACATTCTGTCTTAATTCACCCAGATTGCTTGCCAGTGCCTCTCTTGCACCTTCGTTCTGCGTAAACATTCTTATTGTTATTTTTCCCTCTTCGTTAATAACAGTAACTTTAACTGAACCAAGATTTTCAGGATTCATCTTGAAATTCATTTCCTGTGTTGAGCCATTTTGAACAAATTTTGCTTTAGTAAAAATATTCTGCATCACAGTTGATGGTTCATGACGTGGTTCCTGTGTAAAATCCTGCGGTGTTTCTTTTGTAACCCTCTCACTAACATTGTTATTATTTTTTAATGCTTCAAAGTTAAAGTTGAATTTGTCACTGTTATCAATCATTAAATTATCGTTATTATTATCTTTCTCAACTTTTTCTACTGAAATAATTGCTCTCAGTAAAATTTTATTCCCCTCTCCGTCTTCTGTTTCTTTTTCTACTATTCTTATTATTTCATGTTCTGATATTTTACCCTCTGTTTTTTCTCTTACTGTGAAGTTCTTTTCTTTGCTGTTATTATTTTTTTCAACCAGTTTTTCATATTCCGATAAATTATTATTATTATTCTGCAAAGTGTTTTCTTCCCCGCTTAAATCCTGAGTAAGCGAAAGTTTAAGTTCTTCACCCTCTCCTTCAGATACCATCTCAATTTTCAGCGATTTTCCAGTTAAATCTTTGAAAATACCATCAATTTCTTCCAGCATTTTCTCAATATCTTTTTTGTCATGCACTTTGCTTTTCTGCTTTTCAGCCAGTGAATTCTGAGCCATGCTTACTATTTTTTTAATTTCATCAAGCATTTTTGAAAACTCAGCATTCCCCTCTCCTTCTGTCTCGATTTTTTCAATCAGTTCAGCCAGAAGTTCAACTATTTCTTCAGGTAATTCTTTTAGTATATCCTCGAGTTTTTCAAGCTGAATTTCGGATTTTTTAATCTGGTTAATCAGTTTACCCTCTGTTTCTGTTAAAACTTTGGCATTTAAATCTTTTTTTTCAGAAATCTTATCTTCTTTTTCTTTTGTTATTTTAGAAAATAAATCTGAAAAACCAGAGGTTTTATTATTTTTTTTCTCACTCTGATTAGAATTTATTCGCATTTCAGAAAATAAAGATTCCTGCTTCTGTGTCTGTACCATGCCGAAGTCTAAAATACTGTTCACCCCCTTTCAAAAATAAATTCAAATAATATATCGGTAAACTTAAAGTTAAACTTTAACTTTAGAAAGAATTTGGGCTATGAATAATTATGATAAAGTATTTAAGTTAGACGAAGGTTAGCATCGGGGTCTGTGCCGCGCCTGATGTTAAGCTTACTTATGCGGCCTGACCCCTCGTTTTATTTTTGCTGTGAAGTATATATCTGCAAAATTTGAAGTTTTAAAAGAAGAATTTTTAACCAGAGCACCACATTTATTCAATATTTCATACGAATTAAAATCATCGAGAGCTTTTTTAAAATCATATTCCAAAATTCTATTTTTTATTTCCTTATTAATATAAACACCACAAATTTTCTCCGGGGTAACACCGTCAACACCATCTGTTGCAATCCCACCAATTATTGTATCATCACTCACATTATCCAGATTTGAAAGCATAGTGTGCTGTATCCTTCCCCCACTCCCTTTTTTATCCGATATTGAATATAAAACTTCCCCTGAAATAGCAAAAAATTCATTTTTACATAATTTTCTACATTCACCGCTGAACAATTTATTGAATTCATCAAGATTGCTGTTAAAATCCTTTAATCCATTCTTTAAAAAATATGAATTATCTTTTAAAGTAGTTGAAAATGTTTCCAGTGCATGGGAAGGCTGGGCAAGTTTAACAAATGTTGTTTTTTCCTGTCCGTGTTTAATTTCGATATTATTCTTTTTTTTATTTAAAAAATCCGTTAAATTATTTTTTAATACAGGTGAGATTTGTAATTTATTAAGAATTTTAATTGCATTGTTGTAAAACATTCTATTTTTCACAGTATAAACAGATATTCCAGAACCAACTTTTTCAAAACACCCCCCGGCAATATCTGAAATAATAAAACTTACAGTTTGAGCACTGATGTAATTTAAAAGTCCCCCGCCTTTAATATCACTTAAAGACTGTCTTAAAATGTTAATATCAATAATTGAAAAATCTGAGCTGAGTAAAGCATTGTTTATCTCTACAATTTGATTATTATTAATTCCTGGCTGAGTTTTTTCAACAAGTGCAGAACTACCCCCGCTTATCAGGAAAATAATCAAATCATTTTTACCGAATTTTGAAACAAAATCTAAAACACATTTTCCGGCTTCAAATGATTTCTGGCTGATATAAGGATGACTTGACTCAACTATTTTGAAATTTTCATTTTTATAATTTTGATTGTTTTCAGGAGTTATAACAAGAATTTTTGAATCTGGAATAATTTGCTGGAAACTTTCGGCCATTTCAATACTGTTTTTTCCAATAGCTACAATTCCAACTTTTTTAAATTTTTTTAAATCTAAAAAAAAACGGTTCCTGTAATACAGAGAACCGCTGTGAAGTTTTACCCTTGTTTTTATTAATTTTTCAACTTTTAAATTATTATAAAATCCTTTTAAAAAACTTTCAAATTCAGATTTTGTCTTCAACCAGATTTACTCCTACATAGGTCTGTTCTATATTTAATTCAAAATATCTGTGTTCATAATATTCTGCAGAAGTTGAATTAGCAGGCTGTGATTGCACTTCTCCTTCTTCAGCAACTTTTCCAAATGCTTTTTCAAGACCTGCCATAGTTTTATCATAAGTCATCTGATAAATTTTGTGATAAGGGTCATCTTTTGGCATGAATGAATTAAATATTGCGGCAGCATCTGAAAATCCTTTTGAAATATTACCTTTAGCCCATTCAAGATATTTGTCCTTATCAGTCATAGAAGGTGAAAAATATTTACTGTTTTCATTTGAAAACAATCCATATACAGCTTTAGCAAAATCCACAAGTTTTTCTGCAACTTTGTCCGAGCTGTAATTACCAAGTTTCTTATCGAATTTTTCTATGTCTTCTGGTTCAGGTTTAGGTGGTAAAGTATAAGTTTTCTGCCAGATTTCTTCAAATGTAAGCTTGAAACTCTGCTTTTCGATAATCAACTCATTACCATTTTCATCTTTAAACTGTGCAAAAGTTGATTCCTGAATAACAGATAAAGACTGATAATGAAAAAGACTTCTCTGTGCTTCAGGAGAAATACTGTAACTGTCGCCCTTACCTGACAAACTGTCAAAAAGTTTTTCAATTCCTGACTTATCAAGTTTTTCAGGCACTTTTTTGTTACCGCCAGCATTCAAGGATTTAAACATATCCTCAATCTGACTGGTTAGTGATCCCGTATTCATATTCATAATTACCTCCGTGTAGGGTATTCCCTCTCATCCTTGAAAAAACACCTAAACAGATAGATATCGGCAAACTTAAATTAAAACTTTAATTTTTTTTAAAAATAATTTATTCTGATTAAAAATAAATTAAAAAACTTTTATAAAATATGAAAAAAACCATTTTGATTTTCTTTTGTCTGCTTGCATTTCAGAGCATTTTTGCAAACGAACCTTATATATATGGAATTAAATCTTTTTCAAAAAAAATTGAAGAAAATAAATTAACTGGAAGTTTTACTCAATCGCTTTTTTTTCATCTTAATTATAATTCGCCTGATTTGAAAGCTATAATTTCTTATGATGATGATTATATGTATGAAGATGGAATTCAATCAATAAACGTGAATTTTAAAAACACTTTTGAATATGGTTTTTTTTATGATTCAGGAATTTTTGAGAGTTTAAACAGAAAATACACAGGGCTTCAATATCATGGTGAAAACTTAAATCTTACGGCCGGTTTTCAGACAGGAACAAGATTTTATGAAAATATTTATGCAGTAAAAAATATTTCGATTTATTTTTTATCAAACACTGACATTGTTGAAAATTCTGAAGTTGTTTCAATCGACGGAATAGTATTAACAAAAAATATTGACTATTTTATTGATTATTATTCAGGGATTTTAACATTAGATTCCACCCCTGCTGTAAATTCTGAAATTCTAATCTGGTATTCAGGCCACAATTTTGCCAAAACTTATGAAAAAAATATTTATGGAGTAAATTTTAAAAATAGTAACTATGAAGTAAATGCCAATGATATTTATTCAGAATTTTATATTAACAATGATTTTTACACCATAAAATCTCTATATCTAAATGATGATGAAATTTCTTTTCAAACGGCTGATATTAAATATTCGGACTTTACTTTATCTAAAAATTTTTATAATAACTCCTCCCATAATTCTATAAAATCCAGTTTCGGTGATATTTATCAGGAAAAATTTTCTTTTAAAAATTTCAAATTTACAAAATTTAATGATAAAAAAATTTACAGTTTATCAAATCCTCGCGTATGGGATTATAATTATGTTTCAAAAGAAAATTCTACTGATTATCATATTTTTAGTATTGAAAACTATGCGGATAATATTTTCACAAAAGGTGATTTTAACTTCAGAAATTCTGATGATTTTAATGGAGATTTCGCTTTTTCAAAACGATTTGAAACCATGACATATTATCAGCGCGATATTGTTGATGAAAATGGCTGGATTCATCGAAACAGAACTTTAACTTTATATAAATCCGAACACAGAATTACAGCAGCATATTTTGATTCTGAAAAAGAAATATCTTTCGGGAAAGTATTTGACAATTATATAATTGAATACGGAAGAACTTCAACAGGTAAAAATATTGTTGATTTAAACTATACCCACGATTATTTTACAATTAATTACAGATATAGAATTAAAAATTCTTTTGGTTTAAGTTTCAGAAAAAACAATTTTCTGTTAAGTCTTTACAAAGATGATGGGGATTTTTTAAATCTGAAAACAGATTTATCACTTGATGATATCAAAATTTCATTTTACAAAGATAACATTAATAATAATATATGGAGTGTTAAAAATTATATTCAGGATGGTTTTTTTGATTTAACATATAATTACACTCAAAAAACAGGTACAATATCTTATAATCTGCTGATAGAATAAGAAATGTGGGGTCAGTTCTGACCCCATAAGTTAAGCATAAAAATCTACAGCTCTTCCGAGGTGAGATGAATGCTCGGAAACGCCCTGCGCTCCCTCAACTAGTGCTGACATGAGATCATGTGCAGTCTGTTGAGTAACATCCATGGTTTTTTTTAACATAGCAACCTGGATGTCATTTTTGACATTTCCTGACTGATAACTGGATAATTCTCCCGCAATTCTCATATTCATCACCTTCCTTCAGATTACTATCGGATTTAATATAAAAAATCTTAAATTTTATAAAATTTTGTCTGGAAGATAAGCTGAGCTTTTATCAAAAATTTTAAGATTATAAAATGGTTTTGAATAAACAGGATTATATTTTAAAGTTACTCCCTGACGGAATGAGCGAATATTCATGTTTGCAGTAATTATATTTCCGTATATTTTTTTAGCTGAGTTAGTTGTACCTTCAATTCTTCCAGTATCCGAAAGAGAAATAAGGCTTGCATGAACTTCATTACCGATAAGTATTCTACCCCCTGTTGTAACAATAGTCAGAGGTTTTTCAAGAGGATTTATTATTGTGTCAATGAAAACATCACCGGTTACAACAATTACGCCACCTTCTCTTACCATGTCAATATAAGGGATATACAATATTCTCTTATCCACAAAAACAATATTTTTATTCAAATCAAGTATTGAATTTCCACTTTCAAACTGATGAAACTTTGCCAAATCATCTGATTTTTCAGTCACTCTTACCATAAAAAAAGAGTTTTCATTGAGGTTTCTTACATCTCTTATCAACAGTTTATCGTGGGCTGAATTTTTAGAAATTTCATATTTTTCAAATGTATTTTCACTGTATCTCTTTACCTCGCGACCTGATTGGAAATTTTTGTAATTTGCAGAAATTTCTTCTGGAATATTTTCAGGTATATTATTAAACGGAAGAAGGACAGGATTATTGTGTTCAAGAATGTGTGGATTATAGGCATTAACTTTAAAGTAAGCTTTAAACACACGACCTAATATTTCAGGATTATATTTTTCAAAATTTGTTCCAGATAACCTGAAAAACGAAGAATAATGATGTTTGTCAGAAAAATCATATTTTGTAAAAGCAGTGTCTTCTCTTAATGATGAATAAGCACCTTTGTAAAAGCTTAAAATATTATTTTTAAGCTGTCTTTCATCAAGTAGAAATCCTTCACCATATTTACCTGAACCATGAGCAATATTTAGCACAATATTATCTCGTTCAGAGCCAAAAAAAATCTTGCCCTGTTCTGACAATATTCTCATTGGAAAAAAATTATTAATAGGGTTTCCAACTGGATTATTTAAAACAGGGTTAATTTCTTCATTAGAAGGTGTATTTTTTAAAAATAATGCAAAATCACCTGAGACAGGTGGAGAGTATCTATAATAGTTATATGGAATTAACACTTCTATTTTTTTAGTTTTGTTGGAAACGTCAAAATGAAAATAACCTTTTCTTTCATCAGAAAAATAGTTTCCATCTGTTAAAAATGGTGTATAGGTGGAAACTGAAAAATGGTTTATATTAACTGTAGTTTTTAAATCGCTGTATTTAACAGAAAGAGAGGAATTTTTCATTATATCTTTTTTTGATACTCCTCCTTGATTCATAAGCTCAGAAACTGCTCTATGAAGAGAACTTTCAAGCTCAAGAGAGTTTTTCATTGAATTAATTATATAATCGGTTCTTTTTCTATTTGAAGATATTTTGAGATTTGCAATAAAAAAAGCAGTTAAAAGAATTCCAAGAAAAAATATAACAATAAAATGAATAAAACCTTGTTTTTTAATCATATATTTATAATATCAGAACATTAAAACTAATTCAAACCGTGTTTTTTTAGCATTTTTTTATGTTTTTGATTTCCCTTACTCACTCACTCACTGTTCCTTTTTTATCTCACTTACTCACTGTTTTTAAGTTTCATCCGCGTTTCTTTCGCGTTTTTAAAATACTGTTAATATCTCTGTGGATATCTGTGGATAAAAAAGTTTTTTCCCCATTCCGTCAAGGACGATTAAATAAATTATTTTTTTTATTTTGCTTTGTTAAGCCTTAAAATTAATGCAAAAGTTATCCACAGCCTGTGAAATATTCAATATAAACATATTATATTTCCCTAATATGTTTATATTATCTTTTCAAGCATTTAAGTCGTTATTTTCGACTTTTATGGATTTTCGTCATATTAGAAAATTAAAATATATACATATCACAAGTATTAAAATTTTGCCTGTGGATAACTGTGGATAACTCTAAATTGTTTTTTTATTTTTTATCTGATAATATTTAATTATGAATCATGAAAGAAAAAACAGCGAATTAAATCTGTTTATAATTTTAAATATTTTATCGATTCTGATTATTTTTACCACAATATGGGGTATAAATATTCACAATGTTAATATATCTAAAAGTATGCTCATAAACAGAATTAATCAGATTCAACGAACAAATCTCTTTAACAGTCAGATGAATAATACAAGAAATGCTGTAAGAAGAAAAATAACTGAACAGCCTTTTTTTCAGTCAAAATTTGCTCTTCATACTGAAAATTCACCTGAAGGAAAACGGATTTTAGCTGATTTTCGTAATTTAAAAGAACTTGATTTTTCTAAATTAAAAAGAAATATTACATTCAGAAGAGATTCAATTTTTCTGACAGGTTTTATACTACTTGATGACGAAAAATATATTTTTCAGACTTCACAGCCTGTTTATAAAGTTCATATAAATCCTTCATTCATTATTATTCAAATTGTTTTTATTAACATTTTTTTATACCTGATTATTCTGTTTGTCAGAAAAAGATTTATTTCGCCAAATATTATTTCAAGTGATAATGAAAATCTTGCTGCAAATATTGCCCATGAATTAAAAAATCCTCTCGCAGGAATATCCATGTTTATAGAGCTCCTTGAAAGAAAAATTTCTAATGAACCTGAAAAAGATTATATTGATAACATTAAAAAACAGGTAAGAAATCTTAATAAGATTATTACAAACTTTATAAACTTTGCAAAACCTTTCAAACTCAATCTTAGACCTGTTAATCTGGAAGAAATATTCAATCAGGTTACTAAAGATTTAAAAGATGAGCTTAAAAACATAATTGTTGTAAAAGAATTCAGAAAAAACCATTCTATTCTGGCAGATTCAGTTTTGCTGAAACAGCTTTTTATAAACATTATGATAAATGCGGTTGATGCTGTAAATGAAACTGAAACAAAAAAAATTACAATTTCTGTAAATGAAAAAAACAGTAAAATAAATATTGATATTTCCAACACTGGTATTCAAATAACTGAACATGAAAAATCAAAACTTTTCGAGCCATACTTTACCACAAAAATTAAAGGTTCTGGTCTTGGACTTGCTATTTGCAGAAAAATCGCTCATGCTCATGGTGGTGACGTTGTTTTATTAAAATCAGATTATGAAGAAACAGTTTTTAGAATATTTTTAAAAGGAGAATCAAACAATGTTTAGAAAAATCATTTTGAGTGTTTCAATTCTTTTTTTGCTTTCATCAGCGACTTTTGCAGGTAACTGGGTTGATTTTTATCAGGCCTTGAGAACTGCACAGAAGGAAGAAAAATTGATAATTCTGGATTTTTATACTGACTGGTGTGGCTGGTGTTCACGGCTTAAAGCTGAAGTATTTGAAACATCAGAATTTAATAAATTTGCCGGTGACAGATTTATTCTTACAAAAGTTAATGCAGAAAAATATGTTAATCTGAGAAAAAGGTATAATGTTGCAGGATTTCCTACAGTTTTAATTCTTAACAAATACGGGCAGGAATTAGACAGAGTTGTAGGATATGCTCCTTATGACAAATATACAAAAATGATTGAAGAAGCTGCTTATTCACTTGAAAATTTTTATAATCTAAAGCAGGTTGTTGGAACACTTGAAATAGAAAACAGGCATATAAACAGAATACTTGGTGAAAAATACATGCAGAGAAACAATTACAAAATGGCTGAATTTCATCTGCGAAAAGCTATTGAAATCGATTACAGATACACAAAAGCTTATATACAGCTTGGTCATTTATTCATGAGAAAAGGTGATGTAGTTGAAGCTGGTAAATTTTACGAACAGGCTCTAAAAATCGAACCTGACAATTTTGATATTATTTTTGAAGCTGGATATACAGCTTTTACTGTAAGAAAATACGAAAATGCAATTGAAGCTTTTAACGCTTATATTAACGGTAAGGGTAATAAAGAAGCTGAAAAAATCAATTTTTCTCATTATTACAGAACAGTTTGTGCTATTAATCTGAAAAATTACGAATTAGCTT
>JBAZDD010000051.1:0-10462 GCA_041654635.1 Candidatus Muiribacteriota bacterium | reverse complement strand
CTGTATTTTATTTGGTTTCTTTCCATTATTTCTTTCATTAATGGTAATATATTTTGAAAATGTTTTCTTGAAGCAAGTTCAGGTACAACCCCACCCCATTTTTCATGGTCAAGTTGTGAAATTTTTAAAATATCTAAAATTTTTCCAGTTTTCTGACACCCGAGTGCGATTGATGTGTCATCGCAGGATGTTTCAAAAGCAAGTATCATAATTTATCCTTTTATTTTTCAAAATATGATTTTCTTTCATATAATGCAACTGGTGAAATTTGATTTTCTCTTTCAACTGCATATTTTTTAATTTCAGAAATATCATCTTCTTTATTTATATATACCAGTTTTTTCTGATTGAGTTCAGAAAAAAAAGCAGCAGTAATAACCCCTGTTCGCGTACCTGTGAAACTGCCGGGTCCTATATTAACACAGAAAACATCAATTTCATTAACAGCAAGGCTTTGTTTTTTTAAAATTTCATCAACTGAATCCAGCAATGTAACCGAAGTATATTCATCATTACCTTTAAATTCAGTGAATTCATTATTTTTATACAGAGAAAGGTAAAGATTTTTTTCTGTTGTATCAATGTATAAAATGTTCATAAATTTTTATTTCTCTTTCCTGTTTTTGATTAATTTCCTTTATTTCATATAAAACATAATTAAATGAACTGAAAAAATCAATAAATTTCTCAGGCCATTCAACAAACATATATGTTTTTTCTTCTATTATATCACAGAAACCTGTTTCAAAAAGCTCAATTTCTTCTTCAAGCCTGTAGAGATCGGCATGATGAATTGTATTATTATTTTTGATATATGTATTAATTATTGTATAAGTTGGCGATGTTACTTCATCAATATTAAATTTTTTATTTAAAATATGAGATATGTAATAAGTTTTTCCTGCTCCCAGATCACCAGTAAATAAAAAAATTCTGCAATTTTGAGAATTTTTTAAAAAATTTTCATATATGGCATTTTCAGCCTGTTTTTTTGTATATTGCATATTTACTCCAAATCACTTACTCGCTTCGCTCGTGTAATGTTGCTGTCGCAACATGTGATGGCTTTCAGCCATGTAAAGACACCTGCCGGTGTCAGTAAAGTTGATTCTCGTCAACAGTTTTAAAATCAGTAAATAAGTTATCAGTAATCCGTTATCCGTTTTAAGGTTCATTCGCGTTTTATCCGCGTTCCACTCGCAGTTTTATTCGCGTTTTAATAGGAGGTCAGGCCTTCCAAATTCACTTGCGTAAATTTTGACGGCACAGACCCCGTTATTAATTTAAAACTTGCGTTTTTTTTAAAAACAAGTGCTCTGGGGTCAGGCCTTCCAAATTCACTTGCGTAAATTTTGACGGCACAGACCCCGTTATTAATTTAAAACTTGCGTTTTTTTTAAAAACAAGTGCTCTGGGGTCAGGCCTTCCAAATTCACTTGCGTAAATTTTGACGGCACAGACCCCGTTATTAATTTAAAACTTGCGTTTTAAATTAATAAACTCGTCTCTGTCTTGAGGATGGGATTCCTTCTTTTTCTCTATATTTTGTTACTGTTCTTCTTTTTATATCAATATTATGTTCTTTTTTTAGTATTGAAGCTATGTCATCATCGCTTAATGGTTTTTTCTTATTTTCTTCACTAATTATCTTTTTTATAACATTAATCGCTTCATCCTGAGAAGTATCTCCTGTTGATATATTGACAAAAAATGAAGCTACTTCATAAATACCAGATGGTATTCTTATATATTTTCCATTAACAGCTCTTGAAACAGTTGATACATTAACACCGAGAATTTCGGACATTTCAGTCTGTGTAAGTGCGGAAAGATGACCACCTTCAAAAAAGGATTTCTGTCTTTCATATATTACATTGAGAATTTGTTCAAATAAGCTTTTCCTTGAATAATAGTTTTCAACAAGAAGCGAAGCTTTTTCATATTGTTTTTTTAAAAATTCAACTGTTTTTTTATCATCGAATTTCGAAATATATTTTTCAAAAGCTTCTTTATCCATAACATCAAGCTGGCGATATTTTGTGTGCATTATAATATTACCATTTTCTGTAATTGTTGCATCAATTTTTATATATTCTGTGTTTTCAGTAGCAATTCCCCAGGCTGGATATGGTTTAAAACTTTTTCTAATATAATCAATGTTTTTCTGTATATCATTAGGAGTAACTCCTAATTTTGATGATATATTCAATATTTTATTTTTTGCAATATCATCAATATAATCAGTTAACATTTCTTTTAAAAGTGGTTTTTCAATATTTTTTTTATTATACTGAAACAATAAAAATTCTGCAGGATTTAATGAACCAAATCCACCTGGTTCAAGATTTTTAACAATATCAACTGCTTTTTCCACATAATGCATTAATTTTTCTCTGTTTTCATTTTTTTTACTCAATAAATCTGCCACTGTATCCAGAGAATATTGAAGAAACCCTTGAGAATCAAGCAGCTCAATAATAAAAATACATATTTTTTTTAACTCTTCATCTATTAATTTAAGTGACAATTCATCTTTAAGCTGTTTTTTAAAATCAGAAAATTCATCTTGAGGAATATTTTCTAAAAAATCTGTTTTTGATTCAACTTTCTTGCGCTTTGTTTTCTTTATATCTTCCCAATCATTTTGAGAATATAAAACATCTTTATCGATATCATATTCTTTTTCGATTGAATAATCATTATCATCAGATTTATCTTCAGCTTCTTCTTTTTTTGATTTTTCCTCAACTGCTTTGAGAAAATCATTTGTCATTGTTTCATTTTCTATCAGTGTATCAATTTCAGTATTAGTAAGAGGTATTAACTCAAGCTTCTGAATAAGTTTCTGAGTTAATTTCTGTTCCTGTTTTAATTTTAACTCAAGTTTTTGATTCAAACTCAAAACTGTAACCCCCTTGATTCGCTTCGCTCATGTAATTAAAAAAAGTGATGAGTTATCGGTAATCCGTAATCCGTAAACGGTCTTAAAGGCACTGTTTTTCGGATCACTCATTACCCATCACTGATTACGGCTCTTATCTTATTCAACTGTTACACTTTTGGCAAGATTTCTGGGCTTATCAATATCTACTCCGCGTTTTTTTGCAATGTAGTAGGCAATCATCTGAGTTGGTATTACAGTAAGCAGCGGAGAATAAAATGGGTCAATATCAGGTATATAAATAACTTGTGATGAAAATTTCTTTAACTGAGTGTCTCCATTAGTACCAATACTTATGACTATTCCATCTCTGGCACAGATTTCCTGAATATTTGAAACAACTTTTTTATAAAGTGGGCTTTTGTTAGCAATAAAAACACTTGGAACTTCATTTTCAACAAGTGCTATTGGTCCATGTTTCATTTCTCCTGCTGGATAACCTTCTGCATGAATATAACTGATTTCTTTAAGTTTTAAAGCACCTTCAAGTGCAATAGGATAATTTATTCCTCTTCCTAAAAACAGAAAATCAGTTGCTCTATGATAATTAACTGCAATATCATGATAAACATCGGTATTATCAAGTATTGTTTCTATTGCAGGACTTATCGATTTCAACGTGTTAATCATATAATTATAATCAAGTGGTAATTCCATTTTTTTTGCCATAAAGCCAGCAAGAGCATAGAGAGTCATAAGCTGAGCTGTAAAAGCTTTTGTTGATGCCACACCAATTTCAGGCCCTGCAACAGTATAAATTACATCATCAGCTTCTCTGCTCATTGTTGAGCCAAAAACATTCACAATTGCCATTACATAAGCACCCCGACTTTTGGACATTCTAAGTGCTTCAAGTGTATCAAGTGTTTCGCCTGACTGACTTATAAAAACAACTATTGATTTTTCATCTATTACAGGTTCTCGATATCTGAACTCTGAAGCATAATCAACATCTACTGGTATTCCTAAAACTTTCTCCAGAATAAATTTACCAACAAGACATGCGTGATATGATGTTCCACAAGCAACAAGGTTAATTTTTCTGAGGTCAGTTAGAATATTTTTTGTAACTTTTATATCTTCTATGAAAAAATCACTTTTTTTTAGTTTTGAAGATAATGTTTCTCTAATCGCCCTTGGCTGTTCATATATTTCTTTGAGCATGAAATGATCATACCCTGATTTTTCTGCCATCAACGGATCCCAATTTATAATAAGTGGGATTTTATCAAGTTTTTCATTTTTATAATTAAAAAATTCCAGATTTTCTTTTGTAAGAACTGCAATTTCTTTATCTTCAAGAAGATAAAAACTTCTAGTATATGGCAAAATAGCCGGAATATCGGAGGCAAGAAATTTTTCACCCTCAGCATCTCCAACAACAACCGGAGATCCGTGTCTTGCTACTATGAGTTTATCCGGTTCCAACCTGTCCATAACAACAATTGCATATGCACCATCTATCTGATTTATAGTTTTACCAACTGCTTCAAGCAAATTATTTTCAAAATTATCCTCAAGCAGATGAACAATTACTTCGGTATCTGTTTCTGATTTAAAATCATGTCCTTTTTCAATTAATTCATCTTTCAACTCAGAATAATTTTCAATAATTCCATTATGAACAAGTACAAATCTTTCTTTGCAGTCAAGATGAGGATGAGCATTTTTTACTGATGGCTTTCCATGTGTTGCCCATCTTGTATGACCAATTCCCACATAACATGGAATATCAAAATCTTCAAATTCTTTTTTTAAATTTACAAGCTTTCCAAGAGTTTTCTTTAATAGAATTTGATTAGTTTTATCTATAAGGGCAATTCCTGCTGAGTCATACCCTCTATATTCAAGTCTTTCCAGACCATCAAGTAAAATTTTGTGACATTCTTTATTTCCTATATAACCAACTATTCCACACATAAATCCCCCTAGATTCGCTTCGCTCATGTAATGTTGCTGTCGCAACATGTGATGGCTTTCAGCCATGTAAAGACACCTAAAGGTGTCAGTAAAGTTGACTATCGTCAACAGTTATAAAACAGTGAATAAGTTATCGGTGACCCGTTATCCGTTTTAAGGTTCATTCGCGTTTCATCCCCGTTCCATCCGCGTTCCACCCGCGTTTCATATTAGCCCCTTCATCTTGCTGACTGCATTTTCAAGTCCAGAAAATACTGCTCTTGCGATAATAGCATGTCCTATGTTTAACTCTTCAATATTGTTAATTTCAGCTATCTGTTTAACATTGTGATAATTGAGTCCATGTCCTGCATTTACTCTTACACCAATTTCTGTCATTTTTTTTGTAAATATTTTAAATTTTTCAATTTGTTGATTTCTCAGCATTTCATCATTAAAAACTCTGGAATATACTCCTGTGTGAATTTCAACAAATTCGGGTTTTATTTCTTCTAAAGCTTTTACAATTTTTTCATCTGCTTCAATAAAAAGGCTGACAATTATATTATTGTCTTGAAGCTTTTTTGTAAACTGTTTTGTTTTTTCTAAAAATTTTATTATATCAAGCCCGCCTTCTGTTGTAATTTCTTCCCTTTTTTCAGGTACAAGCGTGCACATTCTTGGTTTTACTTTTAGAGCATGTTCCAGTATTTCATCTGAAAGTGCCATTTCAAGATTCAAAGGTATTCTCAAAGCCTTTTTCAAATCATATAAGTCATCATCTTTAATATGTCTTCTGTCTTCTCTCAGATGAACAGTTATACCGTCAGCACCTGAAAGTTCACAGCATAACGCTGCCTGTAACAGAGAAGGATCATTCTCTCCTCTTGCATTTCTTATTGTTGCAACATGGTCAATATTTACTCCGAGTAGCATTTTTTACTCCCTGATACTTTAATATTTTTGCATATAATCAATTTTTTAAGATTATAACAAAAACCATATTTTTAAGCAATTCAGAAATTCTCAAATCAGTAATTCTCAATTTAACTGAAAATCCTTTAGGGGTCTGGCCTTCCAACTTTACTAAACCGTAAAGTTTGACGGCACAAACCCCGTCCAGAGCAGGATTTTCTTTAATTTTCATTGAGAATTTCTGATTTAATGCTATTGAATTTTGATTTTTTTTACTATATAATTTGACGAATGAAAAACATCAAAGAAGCAGAAAAATTATATAATAAAGCATTAGACCTTGTTGAAGATAATAAAATTGATGAAGCTCTGGATTTATTAATTAAAGCAGATAAATTAAATCCTGACTCTCTTGAAATAAAAGAAACCCTTGCAATTTTATACAATATTAAAGGTGATCTTGACAAAGCTTTTCCAATTTATGAAGATATAATTAAAAAATATCCTGATTATATATATCCTTATGTAAATTATATTAATATTCTTATTGCAAGAGAACAGACAGAAAAAGCTTATGATATTTTTGAAAAAGCTGAAGAACTTATTGATAATGAATTAAAAAACAATCCTAAAAATCATGATTTATATATAATAGCATCTTCAATCTATTATCAGATGGAATTTGTTGATGAAGCCATAATGCTTCTCTACAGAGGAATTTTAGAAACTGGCTTTGATGCTGATTTTTATCGCGAACTAATAATTTATTACTATGAACTGGGTATTTACGAAGAAGCTATAAAACTAGCAAAAGAAGCTTTAAAAAAAGTAAAAAAAGATCCTACTGTCTATCTTTACCTCGGTCTTTCTCTTCAAAAAATGAATTATTTAAATGAGTCTTTAAAATACCTTGAAATTTCAAAAAAACTGGATCCTGAACAACCAGAACTTGAAACTCTGGTTGAAAAAATAAATGAAATAATCGAGTACAGAGGCGACACAATTGAAGAACTTATTCAAAAATCCAAACCTGGTAAAAAATATTCCGGGACTGTTAAATGGTTTGATGAAGAAAAAGGTATTGGAGCAATTAAATCTGATAAATTTGATGATGAAATTTTTATTCATTATACTGCAATTCAGATGGAAGGTTTTCAAACTATAGGTGAAAATTCAAATGTAACTTTCTGTGTAAAAAAATCCAGCAAAGGACTTATCGCTACTTATGTATGGCTGAGCGATTCTCCTGTTAATAAAAGATTTACAGGAAAAATAACTTTGTTTGACAAAAAAAATGGAATGGGAAATATAAGCAGTGAAGAAGCTGGTGAGATTTTTTTCCATTATTCAGCAATAATTGACAATCTTATTAAAATACTTGAAAAAGATGATTTTGTTGAGTTTTCAATTTTTTCTGTTGAAGGTTACACTCAAGCTTACAACATAAAGAAAATATCTCCACTACCTGAAAAAAAACCTGCAATAATGTCTGATAATAAAAATTTTACTGGCAAACTCAAATGGTATGATGCTTCAGTTGGTTATGGAATAATTGAAGCTGATAATGGTGTTGAAGTTATTATTCAGAAGAGTTCAATTCCTTCGGTTCACCTTTCTAAAATAAAACCAGGTATATCTCTCACCTTTAACATTGATGAAGTAGAAGCAATTACTGGTGAAAAAATCCCAAGAGCAATTAATATTGTGTTTAATTTTTAATTTTTATTTGCCGATATTTTTATTATGAAAAAAATACCGGTATCCATTTTTATAATATTTCTATTAAATATTGTTGTTTTTTCAGTTAATTTTTCTGAAATAAGAGGACTTATAATCGATGCTGAAACTCTTGAACCTGTTACAGGAGTTAAGGTTATAATAAATACAGAGGAAAAATATTCTGATCATCGCGGAGTTTTTTATATAGACTCTCTTCTTTCCGGCGAAAACATGGTTATTCTTGAACATTCACAATATGACAATTTTACTCAGGTAGTTCATCTTTATAAAGGTCTCAATACAAGAAAATTTTTTATTAAAAAAAGATTTAATTCAGCCCCTGAAAAAAAGATTACAAAAAATGTAGAAAATCAAGAACCTGCACCAATTAAACCAGAGATTTCGGCTCCTCAGAAAAACTACTGGGGTCAACTTTTAATAAATGAGAAAGAGTCTGATTTTCCAGATGTATGCAAAGATGAAATTTTTAATAAGGAAAAAAATGAAAAGAGTGAAGATTTTTTTACTGAAGTCAGGAATATCATTGGTCGCCTTGAAGGAAAAATGTTCCTTCGAGGAAGAGTTTTAAACTCAAGTTCGATGGAACCTATGAGAAACTTTCCTGTAATAATTGAAAATGAAATAAAACTTACAGATAAAGAGGGTTTTTTTGAAATTTATTCAAATAATAACAGAGTAAATTTTCTTATTGAAAGCGAAGATGTTTTACCTTTGAATAAGGTTATTACATTAACTTCAACCAAAAATTATGTCGAAATATTATGTGAGAAAATCTCGGAGGATTTATAATGATAAAACTTAAACAAATGGAATTGTTTGTGATTTTGATATTAATAATAAATGTAATTGTATTTTCTTCTGAACCAGGAAGCATGCGTTTACCAACAAGAGTTGAAGTTAATCAGGCTACTCCTGATGCTGGGTGGGCTGAAAAACATATTCAAAAAATATATACAAAAGAAATTTCACCAGACATGGTTATTTCCGGTAATTTCCAGGGTTCAAGACCATTAACACGAGGCGAACTTGCTGTAATGATTTCAAGAGTACTTCCGTCTGATATAGTTAACGAAGAAAGTTTTACTGAAGAATATAATGCTGTAAGATACTATAAAGAACAGGCTCCAAGAAATTTTGCTGATTTTAAATACTGGGATTCTTTCGGTTATGTTGAGAGAGTTACAAAACGCGGAATAATGGCTCCTATTCAAGGTAAATTTAATCCAGAAGAAAAAATTTCACGTGGTGAATTTCTTAAAACACTTTTAATTTTACTTGAAAAAACAACAGACCCTTTTGTTAAAATTCAAAATATAGCATGTGATGCAACAAAATTAACAAAACATCTAACAAATTTTACAGATGTATCAGTTGTTCCAAGCGAGTATGCAGGATGGCTGAGAATGGCTCAGGAATATAATATTTTACCTCAGAAAGATGAGGTATCAGATTTTGTTTCACACAATCTTGCTATTCCATATAACGAGGTATTTTACAATTTCACAACAAGAAGATATGAATTTCAGCCTGATGTTCCAATAACACGTGAACTTGCTGTTGCAATTTTTTCTAATCTGTTTGCAAAATGGGATGGTTATGGTGATTATATTCCTTTTGATGCTGAAATCGGAAACACCTCAAAAGACATTGTTTTAAAAACAATTAAAGGTGATACAAAAGTTGATTGTGAGCTTATAGATATTGATACTTTAAACAATGAAGTTACTGTTAAATATCAGGAAAGAAAAACTGAGTTTAGAAATGGAAAAATTTTCAATACTGTTTTTCTACCTGGAAAAACAACTTATAAAATTGCTGATAATGCTTTTATATGGGTAATTCTTAACGGCAAAGACCTTATGGTCAGAGGTGATAATCCGGTCGAGCGTTTAAAAAATGTTATTGAAAGACTTAAAGATGAAAGTATTTTTGACATAAAAGTTAATTTTATGCTTCTGCCGGAAAGTCATAAATATAATATTTCCAATAAAATTCTGGTTAAAACCGATTCAGGATTTACTCACAGAGAAGTAATAGGATATATGGAAGTTAATCTTATTCCTTATGACTACATTGGCCGAGTTGTTGCTAAAACTCCGTCAACCATAACTATTTTTGACTCAATCAGAGGAAATTTAACCTTGGGAATTGGTTCTAATATGTCTATAGTTCGTGAAGTAACTTCAGTTGATGGTGCTTCTGGAACTTTAACTGAAAAAATAGTTACTCAGGCAGATTTTTCAAGTATTAAAGAAGGGGAACAGATTAAGTTAAAAATTGATAAAGATGGAAATATTAAAAATATAGTTTCAAGATTACTTAGAATCGGTGCTCCTTCTAATATTGATGTGAGAGGTGGTTATATAAAAACCCAATATCTTGTTGGTGAACATTTCAGAACTGTTAATCAGACATGGGATTCTATTTCAAGAACTGGCTTAAAAGTTTATGGATTTGATTATGATTTTCCAGGCAACTGGAGAAATGGAATGCTTGATGTTTTATTTTCATCTGCTACCACGCTGAGAAAAGTTGATCTTTATGTTCAGCCTGCTGAAATAGTTCCAGTAAAAGATGGCTCCGAAACTAAAAATGAAAATAAAATATTTTTTATAGAAGCTATTCCTAATTAAAAACGCGTATGAAACGCGAATTAAACGCGTATGAAACGCGTATGAAACGGGAATAAAACGCTATATATTTTCAACTAATACTTTTGGTCCTTCTTTTATGAATTCCACTACAATTAATTCATACCCATCATGGCTTGTCTGTTTTTCAACAATTTTCCCTTTATCTTTGTAAATCTCATGATAGATAATATCACCTATTTCATAGGTCTCTGTATAATCATATAATTTAACATGTGATGTTTTTTTTGGCTGTTCGGGTTGTTCTTTCTTAACAACAGGCTCAGGCTTAATAATAACTTTTTCAACTTCAACAGGTTCAACTTTTTTTACTTCA
>JBAZDD010000050.1:0-10521 GCA_041654635.1 Candidatus Muiribacteriota bacterium | reverse complement strand
AGACCAATATGATGAGAAAAATCTATCAGAGTTTCTCTATCCCGCTTTTTAATTTTTTCAGGATATTTAATTTCTGTAATATTTAAAGTTCCGACAATTTTTTCACCAGCCAGAAGCGGTATTACAATTATATAACTGGTTTTCAGATTTCTTTTTTTTTTGAGATTATAATCTTTTATAACACTGTTAATGTCTTCAACAAAAAAATATTTTTTTTCCTTTAATGCAATTCCTGAAATCTGTTCACCAATTTTTATTTCAGTTTTTTTTACAATAGAAGAAGATATTCCTTTACTTGCAGCAATTCTGAGTTTATTTTCTTCCTCGCTGTAAAGCATCAGGGAAACTCTTTCAGCCTGAAAAATTTTTGAAGTTTTTTCTACAATAGTATTAACAATCTCTGATAAATCATCGATTGTATATAATTCATGAATTACATTTAAAAGAAATTTTATTCTGCTTTCACTCATTAGAATCAGATATCCCCGGTTTCAGATAAACTGCGACAATAGTGACATCATCAGCACAGTTTCCACTATTGAATTTAGAATACACCAAGTTCAATATATTGTCAATTGAAAGATAGCTGAATTCGTTACATATCTGACTTACTTTTTCATACATTTCGGGGTCTTCTATAACTCCATCTGTAAAAAGTAAAATTTTTTCAAGATTATTTATAGAAAAATTTACAGAATTAATACTGTCAAACATTCCAATCCCAAGTGGAGGATAACTTTTTATACTGCTGTCAAAGTTTTTACCAATAAAAACAGGCTCAAAGTTACCACAGTTGATATATGAAATTTTATTTTCATCATAATCTATAAGCAGAAAAACTGCTGCAATAAAGTGATAAGAATCTATTGAGCCACAGAGAAAATTATTAATATTTTTAATAACATTTTCAAGATTAAAAGAATCAGTTGTGGTCACAATATATTTTAAAATAACATGAAGCATTGTGCTTATATAAGCACCTGCCATTCCCTTTCCGGCAGCATCAGCAAGAACAACAAAATATTTCCCATCTCTTGTTTTAAAGCAGTTATAATAATCACCACCAATAATTCTATAAGGCTTATAAATAACTTTAACCTCAAGATTGTTAAAATCAAAAAATGGAGGCGGGATAATTTTTTTATTCAGAAGAAGTGCTGTTTCCATCTCTCTATTGTATTCTATCTCAACATTTTTATATTTTTTTTCTTTTTCAAAAATACATATTTTTCCATAAAGAATATTACCAACATCAATCAGAATTGAAGTTATTTCATAAATTTCTTCTTCAGGAATAGATTTATCAAAATAAAGAGCAGCAATTCCAATCACAAGCTGATTTGAAGTAACCGGAACATAAAAAGCTGGACCAGTATATTTATCAATTACTGCAATATCAATACTATTATTTTTAAAATCAGGAAAAAAATTTCTGAAAACAATCATTAATTCATCGATTTCTTTCTGAGAAAGACCATTACCGTTTAATTTTGAATAATACTTTTTAAAATCCTTTAACCTGAATAAAAAAAGAGTTTTTTTAAGTGAAGGAAATTTTTTTTTCAGAAACGATACGCTTAATTTAAAAGCTTCATCAAGATTTTCAGCATTCAGAGCATAAATTAGTTGAGAAAAATCAAAAATATCATCTAGTTTAATATTCATTTAGTAAAATAATATATACTAGGGGTCAAGTCTCGACATTCGACATTAGGTTCTAATGTCGAATGTCGAGACTTGACCCCAAATAGATTATTAAGCAATATTTAATTTTTTTGTCAGTCTTGATTTTTTTCTTGCAGCATTATTTTTATGAATAATACCTTTTGTAACCATTTTGTCGATAGTTCTTTTAGCTGTGTTAAGAAGAGTTGCTTTTTCTTCCTGTGGTGTTTCGGAATCAAAAGATTTAACAAATTTTTTAACAACTGTTTTCATTTTGCTTCTTAAAGCACGGTTTCTCTGTTCTCTTTTCTGCGCCTGTAGAATTCTTTTTTCTTCAGGACTGTTTTTTCTTTTTCTTTCGTCAGCCATTATATAATTCCTCCTGATGGAATAAGTCAATTTTTAATGTTTATATAATTTACCACTTACTAAAACGAAATGCAAGCTTTTTTTTATTTTTTTTCAACAATTTTCTATTACTCACTTTTTCTGAATCTGTAATATTCCCATAAACCTGCATAAGTTGCTGGGTGTATAAAAAGTATTATTATAAAAAGGAAAATATTTATCAGCCTTACAGAAAACTTTCCTCTTCCATAAAAAACAAAATTATTTTTTTCAAAATCTGGCACAAAATTTACATAAAGACCATCTGGCAAATAATTATTTATCATTATTGAAAAACTTGCAAACTGTGACAGCATGTATCTGTCTTCTATTCCAACACATAAATCAATTCCAAGTCTTTCAATATTTACAAAACTGAATATTCTTTTAAGATGTCTTATAATAAAAGAGATAACAAAATAAATTCTGTTATAATCAGGGTTATAAAAACTCTGCTCGCTTTCTTCAAGATTATATCTGTAAATTCCTAAGATTTTAATGTATTTTTTTATTGAATTATCTTTTTTTTCCATGTAAAAATCAGCTAAGAGAAGGTCAGTTTTTATAAACAGAAACTTTTTTGAACCGACAATGCTCAGAGAAAAAGGATAAAAAAGCAGAATTGCTGAACAAATTAAAATTATAATCAGAAATCCATAAAAATAAATCAAAGTGAAAACTCCACACTTTTTAACTTTGGAATATTATGAACATTGAAAAAATAAAATGATTCTTCAAATTTTTCAAACGGACGTATAAAATTTTTAGAAGTTCTGAAACTTTTTTCTGATATTGTTTTTCCTGATTCATCAAGCAATTTTATTTTAAAAAAGTAATTTTCTAAAATTTTTGTAGAATCATTGAAAAATTTCACATCAACTTTGACTCTGTTTTCTGTCATGGCATGATATGAATAATTTTCTACTCTCATTATACCATTAGCATCAGACAACTCTGAAATAAAAAGTTTCAGATTTTCTATTGATTCAACTGCTTCTGTGAATTTCTGATTTTTAAGCATATGCAGAATTTCCTGAAGTTTAGCTGTAAACTCCACCATTTTCAGTTCATATTCAGCACTTTTTATTGTTTCGGCTGTTTTTGTTGCTGATTTTGCTTCCATGGCTTTCAGAATTTCCTGAGCTTTGTAAATAAAAATATCAATTTCATCAGTATCTTCAAATCCTAATACTGAAAAAGAAAAAATCAGTATAAAAATCCAGCAGAAATATTTTATTTTATTTAAAATCAGGGGTTCTCTTTTCTGTAAAAGCACTCATCCCCTCCCTCTGATCGTTATGATTAAAACATTCTGCAAAAAGATTTTCTTCCAGTCCCAGAGCTTCTGTTTTATGAAGTTCGATTCCAAGTGTTATTGCTTTTTTTGCAGTGATAACTGCATTGTATGATTTTGAATTAATATCATGTGCCACTTTCATACTTTCATCAACTATTGTGTCAGCAGAAACCACTCTTGAAACCAGTCCAAGCGATAATGCTTCATCAGCTTTAATAATTCTACCTGTATATATGAGGTCTTTTGCAACAGAAACCCCACACACTCTCGATAATCTCTGAGTTGCACCAAATCCTGGTATTATTCCAAGACCTACTTCAGGCTGACCAAATTTAGCTCTTTCAGAAGCTATTCTGATATCACAGCTTAAAGCAAGTTCCTGCCCACCACCTAAAGCAAATCCATTTATAGCTGCTATTGAAACAAATGGAGCATTTTCTATAAGACTGAAAACTCTGTGACCTAATTTTGCAAAGTCATAAGCTTCTGAATAATTCATATTTTTCATTTCAGCTATATCTGCACCTGCTACAAAAGCTTTACCTGCACCTGTTATAACAAGCACTCTGCATCTGTCATCAATAGAAAGAAGGTTAATAACAGCCTCAAGTTCTGTCAATACATCGGAAGAAAGCGAATTCAGCGTTTCCGGTCTGTTTATTATAAGTTTTGCAATTTTACCATTTTCTTCAAGTATAAAATTTTTAAATTCCATTATAATCTCCCAAAACAGCTTAATAGCTGAAAAATCCCTTCCCTGTTTTTCTTCCTAAATATCCTGCATTAACCATTTTGACAAGCAAAGGACATGGTCTGTATTTTGTGTCTTTGAATCCGTCGTATAAAACTTCCATTATAGAAAGACAAACATCAAGCCCAATCAAATCGCCAAGAGCAAGGGGACCCATTGGATGAGCAGCCCCCAGCTTCATGACTGTATCTATACTTTCAGCATCTGCCACACCTTCCATAAGTGTGTAACATGCCTCATTTATCATAGGTATCAATAGTCGGTTAACTACAAATCCCGGATAATCATTTACTTCAACCGGAGTTTTCCCAAGTTTTTCTGAAAGTAATTTTACTTTAGAAAAAGTTTCATCTGAAGTAGCAAGTCCTCTTATTACTTCAACAAGTTTCATTATTGGAACAGGATTCATAAAATGCATTCCTATTACTTTATCAGGTCTTTTTGTGTTTGCAGCTATTTCAGTAATTGATATTGATGAAGTATTTGTGGCAAGTATTACTTCAGAAGGTAAAATTTCATCGAGTTTTCTGAAAATATCGAGTTTTACTTCTTTATTTTCTGTAGCTGCTTCAACCACAAAACAGCAGTCAGCCATTCCATCAATTGTGAATGTATGCTCAATTTTACTCATGTATTCTTCTTCTGTCTGTGTAAGTAATTCTTTTTTTATCATTCTTGAAATATTCTTTTTAATTACACTCATTCCTTTTTCAAGAACTGTTTCATTAATTTCAAGAACCTTTACTGAAAATCCTGCCGCAAGACTTACTGTGGCAATTCCACTCCCCATAGTACCTAATCCAATAAGACCGATTTTTTTAAAATCCATGAGAAATCTCCTTAATTTTTTTTAACTTTTAATAATTTTACACTGTTTCAACACAAAGTGCTATACCCATTCCACCACCAATACATAAAGTCGCAAGACCTTTTTTTACTCCCCTTCTTTTCATTTCATGAATAAGAGTAACCAGTATTCTTGTTCCACTTGCTCCAACTGGATGTCCGAGAGCTATTGCACCGCCGTTAACATTAACTTTTGAAGTATCCCAGCCCAGTTCTTTATTAACTGAAATCGCCTGTACTGCAAAAGCTTCATTTGCTTCAATAAGATCAAGTTCTGAATGTTCCCAGCCAGCTTTTTTAAGAGCAAGTTTAACTGCTTCAACTGGACCAATTCCCATAATCTCAGGTGCACATCCATGCCATGCATAAGAAACTATTTTTGCCATAGGTTTTAAATTATATTTTTTTAATCCTTCATCACCCGAAAGAAGTACTGCTGCTGCTCCATCATTTATACCTGAAGCATTAGCTGCTGTAACTGAACCATCTTTTTTAAAAGCTGGTCTTACTTTCTGTAAAGATTCAATTTTAACACCTTTTTTTATATATTCATCTGTATCAAATTTAATCGGGTCTCCTTTTCTCTGTGGAATCATTACAGGAGTTATTTCATCGGAAAATTTTCCTTCAGCCTGAGCTTTTTCAGCTTTATTCTGTGATAATACAGCGAATTCATCCTGTTCCTGTTTTGAAACATTATATTTATCAGCAAGATTTTCAGCTGTGATTCCCATATGATAACCATTGAAAATATCAGTAAGTCCATCATAAATCATTGAATCAAGAATCTGACCATGACCCATTCTGTAACCTGTTCTTGCTTTATCAAGAAGATAAGGTGCTCTGGACATATTTTCAGCACCACCTGCTATAATAACTTCAGCATCTCCACAAATTATTGACTGTGCTCCCATAGCAACAGTTCTTAAACCTGAACCGCAAACCATGTTTACTGTTGTTGCAGTTTTATCAGCTGGGATTCCTGCATTTACAGCAGCCTGTCTTGCAATATTCTGACCAAGACCTGCCTGAAGAATACAACCCATTAATACTTCGTCAACTTCATTTCCTGAAAGATTATTCTTGTCTAAAATAGATTTTACAACAGTTCTTCCAAGCTCTGCTGCTGCTACTTCTGAAAGTCCCCCACCAAAACTGCCTATTGCAGTTCTTGTTGCGTCGCAAATGTAAACATTTTTCATATCAACTCTCCTTTTTAAAAAGATTTCTAATATATTTTACATAACGTTTTTTGTGTTTGCAAATATTTTTTTGCACCGCAACATCAATTGTTTTTTCTTTGAAGGTTTTTAGGTACTACACAAGTTCCATGAGCCCGACAGACTGTTACAGGTTCACTGAGCACATCACAGGCTGATGGCTGATTATCCATTCTTGCTGAACTGATAACTTTTTTTGCTTCAAAATTCATAATTCTTGAGCTGTTTCCAACTTTTTCAATATATCCTCTTGCTTCAATATAATCCCCGGCATAAACAGGTGCAAGAAATTCAACTTTATCATAAGCTACAAAAAGACCTTCATCTCCATCCATTTTTATCAGAAGTTCGGTTGCAACATCACCAAAAAGCTGAAGCATTCTGGCACCATCCACAAGTCCACCTGCATAATGAACATCATGTTCACTTATTCTTATTCTTATAAGACTTTCTATTCTTTTTTCCATTTAATCCTCCTGATATTATTTTTCTTGTCTTTCAGCCATCTTTTTAACTATAAAAGTTGCTACATGTTCTGCAAAACAACCTTTGCCGAATCCCATATCAAATCCCAGCTCCATGGCAAGTTTTGCATTAATTCTTGGCCCGCCTGCAACTATAATGGTTTTTTCTCTGATTTTTTCAGCTTCTACCATTTCTACAAATTCGGTCAAATTCTGAATATGAACATCTTTCTGTGTAACAATCTGAGATACAAGAATTGCATCAGCATTAACTTTTTTTGCAAATTCAATTAGTTTTTCATTTGAAACCTGTGCTCCAAGATTGTAAGCCTCGACCATTGGATATCTTTCTAATCCATAATGATGGTCATACCCTTTCATATTCATTATTGCATCAATACCCACAGTATGTGCATCAAATCCTGTGCATGCACCAACAACTACTATTTTTCTTCCAATTTTTTCTTTGATAAAATCATTTATTTCATAAAAATCCATAAATTCACTTGCTGTTTCATCAACTTTTATATTATCCCAGTTAATTCCTTTATCTGTTTTTCCATATACCACAAAAAAAGTAAAATTTTCTGATAATGATTTTGAAAAACATACTTCGCATTCATTAAAACCGAGACCTATTACAAACTGTTTTGCAGCCTCGTCTGCTCTGAGTCCTGCACTTACGGGAAGAGTAAAAGAAAATTGAACAGCTCCATCATTTAATGTATCACCATAAGGTTTTATAATCATTTTACTCTCCTTTCCTCAATTCTTTTATAAGAAATTGTTCTACAGGATTCCAGTATTCTGGTGATTTTTCATAAACACCTTCAAATCCTTTACCGCCCTGTTTAAATCTTTTTATATCAGCAAACATACCTTCTTCAACAGCTGAAAAAAGACCCTGTTTATCTATTTTTTCAAGAAATTCAACAGTCTGATCAAGCACACTGGCAGCTCTCTGCATAATTATACCATCTTTTTTAAATTCAATTTCTTCACCAAGTGATTTAATATTATTCATAACATAATTTGCGTTTTCAAGAGCAAGGTATCTGTCCTGCATGAAAGGAGTATGTATTGCTTCTGTAAGCATTCCAAGAAGATGTATTCCCTGATTTGTTGTTTTGGATACAAAGTTAAAAAGAGTATTCATTGCAACACCCATAAATATATTTCCTGTCATGAATTTTGTTGGAGGCATGTATTTTAAAGGACATTCAGGGAATATTTCTCTTGCCATCTGTGCCTGTGCAAGTTCATATAAAAATCCATTTTCAATTTTCGGATCCATTTCAAAAGCATGACCCAGCCCGAGAAGTTTTGATTTCATTCCTGCTCTGTGGGCAAATTTTTCATTTATAAGCTGAGAAGCAAGAACTGTATATGCTTTTTCATAAGCGTCAGAAGTAGTAAGATAATTATCTTCACCTGTGTTTATTACAATATCAGCAAATGCGTTTATCATTCTTGAAAAATTCTGATCAACAAAAGTTCTGTACATATTTATATCTCTGAACAAAATACCATACATTGAATCGTTCAACATCATATCAAGTCTTTCCATCGCACCCATTGCAGCTATTTCAGGCATGCAGAGTCCTGAGCAGTAATTTACCAGTCTAATATATCTTTTTTCTTTATCACCTGCTTCATCAAGGGCTTTTCTCATTATTTTAAAATTTTCCTGAGTTGCATAAGTTCCACCAAACCCTTCTGTAGTTGGTCCATAAGGAACATAATCAAGAAGACTCTGTGCAGTGGTTCTTATTACAGCAACAACATCAGCCCCTTGAGAAACAGCTGATTTAGCCTGTTTAACATCTTCATATATATTACCTGTTGCAACAATAACATAAAGAAGAGGATTTTTTTCATTAAGACTGAAATCTGTAAGTTTTTTATTTCTGTATTCTACATTTTTTTTCACTCTTTTTTTGAAATTTTGAAGTAATTCTGTTGATTTTTCTTTAATAAGTTTCATGTCAACAAGTTCAAATTCGTCAATATCAAGTCCTTCTGCTATAGCTTCATTAAGCTCTGAAGGAGTTTTCCCTGTTCTTATCAATGCATTTATATAGAATTTTGCTGTTCCATACTGAAGTTTATCTGTAAGTTCATCCACAATAATATTTGGCACTGGCACACCGTCAGCATTAACATCATCAGCCCCAAGTATTCTGAGAGTTGCTCTTTCAACTGTAACAGTTGTATTTTTTTCAATAAAACTCTGCACAGGTTCAGTAATTTTTTCAGCAAGTTTTCTTGCATGACTTATTTTTTCCTGTGAAAGATTAAGTTTCCCCATATTATTCCTCCCTGCATATTATTTTTTCATCATACTTTCGGCATATTCAAGCAGTTCAAAGTCAGCTCCGAGAAGTTTTGCAACCATTACAGCATCATATATTTCGCTTTTACCATTATCTTTTAAAACAATATAATCCATGTGACTATTTATTATTTTTATGCTTTCATCAATATTCTGCTTAATATGAGTATGTATTGAATTACCGTATTTTTCAACATTAAGCCCTTTCATTCTGTAAAATTTGATATTATTAACTTTAGGCAGTTTCATCAAGTGGGTTGATATTATACAGAAAACATTTTTCTGTTTTGTAAGTTTTTTCATCAGTCCAGCTGTAAGTGCTTTTGCTTCAATTGAATTTGTTGTTCTTGCAAATTCGTCAATTATGTAAAATGTTTTTTTATCACTGTATTTTAAAGCTTCAGAAACAGCACATATTTCTTTTCCAAACGAGCTTAATCCTCTGTCATATTCATTTTCGCCATCATATTCACCTAAAAAGAAAAAATTATGAAAAATTTCTGTTTCAAAATATTGGGCTGGAATAAAAAATCCCATCTGAGAAAGAAGCTGAAAAAAAGAAACAGTTTTTAAAACAACAGTTTTACCGCCCATGTTTGACCCTCTTATTACACAGACATTTTTTGAAAACTCAGCCTCAAGAGGGGTATAGGAATTTTTTTTCTCATCCAGTCTTTCTTTAAGAGGAAGAAATATTCCTTGATTGATTTTGATTTTATTTATATTTTTTTTAAACACAGGCTTTTTAAGATTTAATTTTATTGCAAGTAATGCTTTTGCAAGAACTGTGTCAAATGTTTCAATACTTTTCATATATTCTTTAATTTTAATTTTTTCATCTTTTATATGATTTGAAATATTTTCTAAAACCCTGTTTTCAAGCATTGTTTCATCTGCAATAAATTCTTCTTTCTGACTGTATAATTTATAATATTTTTCCTGATATCTTGGTCTGACAATCATGTTGAATTTATCAAAATACTCAACAAAAAATTCATTTCTGTTTGCGATTTGCAGCGCTTTTTTATTTGGAAGCAGGACAAAATCTTTCATAAAAAAATCAATATTATGATTTTTTTTAATTTTAGAAAGAAATTCTGTTTTGTATTTTGATATTTTATATTCTATATTTCTAATGTTTTTTCTTAATTCTTTTAATTTTTCATCATATTTTTCAGATATGTAAAAAGTTTCAGTTTTTTTACCACTTAATTCAAGATATTTTAATAATGATACAGAATCAAAATTTAAATTAAAAATTTTTTTTAACGGTGTGGTTAATCTTGAAATTTCTTTATAATTAACCAGAAACTTTTTTACAAGCATTATTTCTGCTGAATTCAGTTTATCAAATTTATCAATTTCAGGAATTCTTGAGAGATGAAAACATATTTTTTCAACAATTCCTTCATTTGAATTCTGGGTAAATTTCATTGTTTTTTCAATTAGATTAAGATAGGTGTTTAATTCATTTATATCATCAAATATTCTGTTTTTATTTTTGTTTTTTCTTCCGTAAGTGGTCAGGGGTTTATAGAGATTTAAAACATATTCTGCTT
>JBAZDD010000049.1:0-10624 GCA_041654635.1 Candidatus Muiribacteriota bacterium | reverse complement strand
CAGCACAATATCATTTACCGCATAAAATGTTTCAATTTTATTTTCTTTTTCAGCCATTATGTCAACTTTAAGTATAAGTCTTTCCTGAATAAAAAATCTTGATTCAACAAGCTTTTCAAGATAATTTTGAAGTTTTGAAGGACAGATTTCATTTAAAAATCCAACTCTTCCGACATTGATTCCAGTAACAGGTATATTATATTTAACAGCTTCTCTTGCATATTTTAAAAATATTCCATCTCCACCGACTGATAAAATCACACTGTGCTCGTTTCCAATGATAAAACCTGCTTTATCTTCTGCACAGACAAGGTTTACTTTACAATTTTTTTCTTCAAGAATTTTTTTTGTCTGACAGGATATTTCATAGGATTTTTCTTTTTTATTTGAATAGCATATATTGAAAATTTCAAATCTCTTCAAGGAGTTTCTCAATTTTCCCCTCCAGATTGCAAACTTCTGTTTCGCTGTTTTTTAAAATTTTAATTAAAAATTCAGTATTACCTGATTTTGCTCCTTTTATTCCTGAAATGCAAATATTTTCGACAACATCCCCAGTATTTTCAATAAATTTAATTACTTTATCAAGTACTTCTCTGTAAACATTTTTATCGCTAATCAGACCTTTTTTACCAACCTGACTTTTTCCTGCTTCAAACTGAGGTTTTACAAGAAGTATTATTTCACCATTATTTTTGACGTATTTTCTTACATTTTCATATACTTTTGTTATTGATATAAAAGATAAATCACCTGTCATGATGTCGATTTTTTCATACAATTCTGGATTATCATAGTTTCTGACATTTGTTTTTTCAATATTTATTACCTGAGAATTGTTTCTCAGTTTGTAATGAAGTTGGCCATAACCTACATCAAGAGCATATACTTTTATTATTCCGTGTTGAAGCATGAAATCTGTAAATCCACCTGTTGATGCACCTATATCCATTGCCACTTTATTTTGAAAATCAAGATTAAAATTTTCATAAGCTGTCTGTAATTTAAGCGCTCCACGACTTACATATGGGAATTCTTCGACTACATTTATTTCAGCCAATTCATCAAATTTTTCACCTGATTTATCAATTTTTCTGCCGTTAACAAATACCCTGCCAGCCATAAGTGCTGCCTGAGCCTGATTGCGGGTTTCATAATATTCTTTTTCAACAAGAATTATATCTATTCTTTTTTTTGCCATATTTTTTATTTTACTTCTTCTCTTATTTTCTGGACTGAAAAACCAAGGTCATCTCTTAAAATATTCTGAGCACCATGAGGAACAAACATGTCTGGTATTCCCTTTAGAAAAATTTCTGGTTTTTTGTTGAAAGCAGCCATTTCTTCAAGAATTGCACTGCCTAATCCACCGATTATGGAATTTTCTTCATAAACATATAATTTTTCATAATTTTCAGCAATTTCTTTAACAGCTTCTTTATCAATAGGTTTAATCCATTTAAAATCATATATTGCATAATCAGTATCTTTAAGTGCTTCCTGCACATTATTTACAAGATAACCACATGCTGCTACACAGATTTTACTTCCCTGTTTAACTTTTTCAGCTTTTCCTATTTCCATTACTTTTCTTTCACGAGCTTCAACAAGTTCAGCTTTTCCACGCGGATATCTTATTGCATATGCTTTTTTTTCTCTTAATTTTGTAGCAGTAAACATCATATCTTTTAATTCTTCATTGTTTCTTGGAGTACAAATATTAATATTCGGTATGTATCTGAGATAAGAAAGGTCAAATGTTCCATGATGGGTTGCACCATCTTCGCCTACAATTCCGCCTCTATCTAAAAGAAATACAACAGGTAATTCCTGAAGACATACATCGTGGATTATCTGATCAATACTTCGCTGTAGAAAGGTGGAATAAATTGAAACAAATGGAATTTTCCCTTCAATTGCAAGTGCTGCGGCAAATGTTGCGGCGTGTTCTTCAGAAATCCCGATATCAAAAAATCTTTCAGGGAATTTATTACAAAACGGAAGTGTTCCAGTTCCATCTGGCATTGCTGCTGTTATTACATTAATATTTTCATTTGTTTCTGCCATTTCAATAAGTGTTTCAGCAACTATATCTGTATAGGATTTGTCGCTTGATTTTGCTATTTCACCTGTGTCTATGTCAAATTTTCCAACACCATGAAAAACTGATGGATTTTTTTCAGCAAATCTGTAACCTTTCCCTTTTTTTGTGACAACATGAATTATTTTCAATCCTTTTATTTTAAATACTTTATCAAAAGTGTCTATTATTTCTTCAACGTTGTGACCATCTATCGGTCCATAATAATCCCAGCCAAGCTGAGTGAAAAACACTCCTGGTTCAATAATTGTCTTAATTCCTTTGGAAACTCTGTCAATTACTTCAACCATGTTTTTTCCGATTGTTGGTATTCTTGACAGCGCATATTCCATGTCATCTCTTAATTTTGTATATGTAGGTTCACTTCTTAATTTATTAAAATATCTTGATAAGGCACCAACATTAGGTGAAATTGACATTTCGTTATCGTTTAGTATTACTGTCATATCAATATCTTCAATATGTGCTGCCTGATTCATGGCTTCAAAAGGCATTCCTGAAGAAATCGAGCCATCTCCGATTATTGCAACTATTTTATTATTTTTTCCATTCTGTTTTGAAGCTACTGCATAGCCTAATGCTGCTGATATTGAAGTCGAACTGTGACCAACCCCAAAAGCATCGTGAATGCTTTCACTCATTTTTGGGAATCCTGACATTCCTTTATACTGTCTTAATGTTGTAAAAAATTCTTCTCTTCCAGTTAATATTTTATGTGCATAAGCCTGATGACCTACATCCCAAATAATTTTATCTTCAGGAGTATTCATTAAATAATGACAGGCAAGAGCTATTTCAACTGCTCCAAGACTTGAAGCAAGATGACCACCGTTTTTACTTACTACATTAATTATATGCTTTCTTATATAATGAGCAAGGGTTTCCAGACCTTCTATATCAAGTTTTTTTAAATTCGCAGTCAATTCTTTTATTTTATCAACTATCATTCTTCCTCCTCATTCCAAGCTGTGTTTTTTTGGGGTCAGATCCCTACAAATGCATATTTTTTAATATAAAATTATATTTTTAATATTTTTATAACATATACTTGTTTTTAGTTCAATTGTAGGGATCTGACCCCACCAGAAGGCAGGTGGAGAGGGCTTTTACACCTTCACCACTGCCAGTAAATCCAAGATATTCTTCTGTTGTTGCTTTAACACCAACATTTTCAAATGGGATTTCAAGAACTTCTGAAATTCTCTCTCTCATTTTATCAATATATGAAGCTATTTTGGGTTTCTGCATTATCACAATAGAATCTATGTTTACAATTCTGTATTTTTTTTGTTTTATAAGCTCATCCGCTTTTTTCAATAATATCATACTGTCAATATCTTTATATTTATTATCTGTATCAGGGAAATATTTCCCAATGTCACCGAGGGCAAGCGCACCCAGCATTGAGTCCATTATTGCATGTATGAGAACATCAGCATCTGAATGACCAAGCAATCCTTTTTCGTAAGGTATTTCTACCCCGCCAAGTATTAGTTTTCTTCCTTCGACAAGTTTATGTACATCATATCCAATACCTGTTCTGTACATTAATAATCTCTCCTGTATATAAATTCAACAAGTTCATGATAAAGATTATCCGCTTTGAGTTTATTTAATGTTTTTTTAATTTCTTCATAAGTCTGTTCTGCGATTTCACGGGTTTTCTCAACTCCGAAAAATTTAATATATGTATTCTTATTTGATTTTGCATCTTTACCTGGAGTTTTTCCAAGTTTTTCTGCACTTCCTGTTACGTCAAGAAGATCATCTGTAATCTGAAATAACAGTCCGATATTTTGACCAAGTTTATATATTTCTTCCATTTCAGCTTGTTCAACACCTGCAATAATTGCAGGGATAATAATACAAATTTCAAGTAATTTTCCCGTTTTAAGTGAATGTATGAATTTCAAGTCTTCAAATGTTGTGTCTGGATTATTTTCAAGCAGCATATCAGCAGTCTGCCCTCCAACCATACCTTTAAAACCGGAATATTCAGAAAAAAGTTTGATTATTTTTGTAAACTGTTCATATCCTACATGCTCTGAAATATGACTTAATACATAAAAAGCATGGGTAAGCAGTGCGTCTCCTGCCAGTATTGCGAGAGCTTCACCATATACTTTGTGATTGGTGGGTTTTCCTCGACGCAGATCATCATTATCCATTGCTGGAAGGTCATCATGAATTAAAGAATATGTATGAACCATCTCTATTGCACAGCAGAAAGGAATCAGTTTTTCTTTTTCTACTCCAAGCATGTCTGCACTCAGCATTGCAAGCACTGGTCTTATGCGTTTTCCACCTGCAAAAAGTGAGTATTTCATTGATTCAATTATTTTTGAAGCCTGATTTTCTTCCCATAAGTGAAATTTTTCAAGCTCTTTTTCTGTCTGAACAGAAACATTTTCAATATACTTTTTCAACTGTTCATTCATGTTTTAAATCCTCTATTTTATTATTTTCAATAAGTTCGGATATTTTACCTTCAGCTTCGTTTAATTTTGTTTCACAGAATTTTAATAATTCAGTTCCACGACGAAATTTTTCAACTGATTCATCAAGTCCAATTTCACCTTTCTCAAATTCTTCTGCAATTTTTTCAAGTTCTTTTAATGCGTGCTCAAAATTTTCTTCTTTTTTCTTTGCCATATTATATCTCCTTAAAACTTCCAGTCAGGTTGTAATAAATTAGCATGCATGAACTCAAGTCTTACACCAGTTACTAAATCCAGTTTTTCTCCTGAAAGTTCTGCATATAACCGAATTTTGATATAAACCAGCCGACTCTGTTTTTCTGTGTCAGTATAATCAGGCTTATATATTGAGGCTTTACCGGTGCTGCTGTCCAACATGTATGGAGTAAACATTGGTATATTTTTTTCATCTTTGATATTTAAATAACTTGCGCTCAGAATTACTTTTTCCTGATAATTTTCAACTCTTTTGAGCTCTCCGTTTCTTCTGTCAAGTATGTAGGTAATATCAATTAAATCATCCACTCCGAACGCACTCATGTCTTCAACTTTATACGGTTTCATTTTAAATCTTATATTGTCAACTGTCATTTCTTCAATTCTTTCAATTCTTGCAAGTTCTTCTGTCATTATATTGATAGCATTTTTCACTCCTAAAACAAGTTCGGATTTTTCTGCACCTGAAAAAAAAGCACGTTGACTCATCATGTAAAATCCTACAACTGCAAATAATACAAATGTGCTTATGAGTGCTGCCATCATTACTTCAACAAATGTAAAACCTTTTTTTGTATTCATTATCTATAATCTGATATCAGTGTGACCAGTTCAACTGAAAGTTCATCAAGAAAAAAAACTTTTACTGTAATTTTTCTCATGTCAACACTGCTATCCCCTTCTTTATAATCCTCTACAATGGTGTATCTTCTGTATAAATCAAATTCTTCTGGATATATTACATAATCAACAAGCGGTTCATAATTCTGATATATGCTTTCAAATCTACTGAATATTCTTGGATACTGCTCTTTTTTACTTTCAGTCCATATATCAGAAAAATGTTTGTAAAACTGTTCTATATCATCGCTTGCACCTCGATATTCACTGTGTATGGTATCTCTGTAAATATCCCGGTAAATGTAAAAATCTTCATCCAGATTTTCGAAACTGAACAGCTTCATCTGCTCTATTCTCTCACGGGCAAGGTTTATTGCGATTAAATCATCCTGGGTTTCAATAGCATATTTTGTTCCTGATAAGAAAATTGTAAAAAAAGGAAGCGCAACAAGACCAAGAAGCGCTACAGTTGATACAACTTCTATAAGTGATAAACCTTTTATAAATTTACTTCTATAAGCCATAAAAACCTTTGAAATTTATTAATTATTACATCTGCTCCATAATACAGAGTTAACAGACAGGATAAAGCTATGTAAGGTCCAAAAGGAATAAAATCTTTTCTTCCTTTTATTTTAGTCAGTATGAGTAGTATTCCGCCAACTGCTCCTATTGCAAAAGACAGTCCAAGAACTACACCGGTGAATTTCATTCCAAAAAAAGCTCCTATTGCTGCAAGTAGTTTTATATCACCGCCGCCCATTCCACCATCAAAAATAACTGCAATCATAAAAAGAAATCCTGCACCAAGAAGTATTCCAAGCAATGGGTCGTAAAGGTCAAGCTCATAACCAAGCAGAATTTTCATCTGAGAAGTAGTAAAGAAAAACATCAGGAAATTAAGCATTATTCCTGTTATCATTGCCCCAATTGACAATCCGTCTGGGATTATAAATAAATCAAAATCGATAAATGATATTATTATCATATAAGATATTACAGCAAAAGAAAAAACTGTTATCGGGGCAAAGCCGAAATTATAAAAAAATGCTGCAAAGAGTGAAGCTGTCAGTAATTCAACAAGTGAATATCTGAAACTTACCGGCTTTCCACAATATCTGCAAAGTCCACCTGTAAAAAGGTGGCTTAATACTGGAATTAAATCTTTTACAGAAAGTATTGTTCCACAGTTCATACAATGTGAGCGCGGAGTTACAACAGAATAACCTGATGGAATTCTGTATATACATACATTTAAGAAACTTCCGACAAGTAATCCAAATATAAAAAAAATAAATGTAAAAATAATCTGTTCCATGAATACATATATTAAATTAAAAAAACAAAATCTGCAACCGGTAAATCTTAATTGAATGAAAATCTTTCAGGGGTCTGGCCTTCCAATTTTCAATAAAAGAAAATTTGACGGCACAAACCCCGCCCAAAACAAAATTTTCATTTAATTTACCGGTCTGCAACCGGTAAATTAAATCTTGTTTATGACTGATGTATTGAAAATTTTTTTAATTAATGTTAATTTTAAAGCAGTGAATAATTAAGAAACAGTGAAAGATGGAGCAGTGAGTAAGTGAATAAGAAAACGCTTTAAACCTTCCAGTCTTACTCACCGAGGAGTAAAACTCCGGTTACTTATTAACTGCTTTAAAAAATTTTTCAAAAGAAAATATTCGGAGGTTTTTAATGGGTACTTTAGTTGGAAAAGTGGTTATAGCACAGGGTGGTGGACCTACTGCGGTTATAAATCAAAGTCTTGTGGGAGCTGTTCTTGAATCCAGAAAATTCCCTCAGATTACAAAAGTTTATGGTGCTGTTAACGGGGTAAGAGGAATTATTAACGAAGATTTTCTTGACCTTACTATGGAAACCACAAACAATCTTGAAAAAGTTGCCATTACTCCTGGTGCTGGATTGCTTTCAACAAGAGATAAACCTGATGTTGAATACTGTAAAGAAATTTTCAGAGTACTGCAGGCACATGATGTCAGATATTTCTTCTATATTGGCGGAAATGATTCAGCTGATACAGTTAGAATTGTTAATGAACAGGCTGAAAGCGTAAATTATGAATTCAGAGCTATTCATATACCAAAAACTGTTGATAATGACCTTGTAATTAATGATCATACTCCTGGATTCCCTTCTGCTGCAAGATTTGTTGCTCAGTCTATTATGGGTGCAAATCTTGATAACAGAGCATTACCAGGTGTTTATATTGCAGTTATCATGGGAAGACATGCTGGATTTTTAACAGCTGCTTCTTCGCTGGCAAAAAAATATGAGGATGATGGACCACATCTTATTTACATACCTGAACATCCATTTGATACTGAAGAATTTATTCGTGAAGTAGATTCTGTTTACAAAAAACTTGGTCGATGTATAATTGCTGTCAGTGAAGGTATTTGTGATAAAGATGGAACACCTATTGTGAGTAAACTAATGAGCTGTGTTGAAAAAGATGCTCACGGCAATGTTCAGCTTTCAGGAACAGGTGCTTTAGGCGACCTTCTTGCAGATATGATTAAAGAAAAGCTAAATATTAAAAGAGTAAGAAGTGACACTTATGGTTATCTTCAACGTTCATTCATGGACTGTGTAAGCAACGTTGATGCTCAGGAAGCAAGAGAAGTTGGCGAAAAAGCTGCTCAGTTTGCAATATGGTGGAATATTGACGGCTCTATTGTAATTAAAAGAAAAGCAAATTATTCTGTTGATTATGAACTTGTAAATCTTGCTGATGTTGCTGGTAAAACCAAAACCATGCCAGCTGATTTTTATGACCTTGCAACTAAAAATGTAACTGATAAATTTTATCTTTACGGCAGACCTCTGCTTGGTGCAAGTTTCCCCCAGCCACACAGAATAAGAGCACCGAGAGTGGCAAAAATTTTAAATAAAACTCATTAAAATATTTAATTCCTGATAAATTCGGGGTTTGAATAATCAAGCCCCGTAAGGAATTTAAGAAAAGGTAATTATTTTATGAATCATTTAGATTTATTTCTGCTTTTTATAATTGTTGCAATACCTGTTTACTCAACATTTCGTGGTGGTATAAATGAATTTTTCGGATTAGTTTTATTAACCACTGCTCTTATTTCAGGATATAACATATTGAAAGTAACCTGGAATCCACTTTTAATAATATCAATGTATGTACTTTTATTTCTGCTTTTCTTTATTATAAAAAAGCTTACAAGTAATTATATTGAGAAAAATTATGCTCTCTCAAAAAAATGGATTTATATTTCTGGAATGATTATTGGATTTTTAAAAGTTTTTCTTATTATGATTTTTGTTACAACCCTTGTCAGTTTCATGTCATATATGAATGAACAGTATAAAGAAAATTTTGAGTCCACAATGACAATTTCTCTTTTTAAAAAAATTACTCCTTTTATTAATTATGAAAAAACAGCAGTTAATTTAGTGGCTGACTTTTTATCTTCAAAACCGGTTAATTCAACAAATAATAAGGCTGTCAGTAATTCCAAATCTACAACACCAGAACCTAAAGAAATAAAAATTAACAATATTCCTGAAATGGAAAAAATTACCAGTGAGCTTCTTGAAAATCCTGTTTTAAAGGAATTGCTTGAAGACGAAGAATTTATCAATAAAATCTCTTCAATTGATTTTAATAATGTATTATCAAATCCTGGCGAAATTATAACTCTTTTAAAAGATCCTCAACTGAAAAAAGCACTCAGCGATCCTGAAATCAGAAAAATCCTTCAAAGCAGTGATATTAAAAAACTTCTTGAAGAACTTAAAACTCAGAAATAATCAAAATCCTTGATATATTCCTGACATTGTTGAAAATATATTACTTATTATCATTAAAACGACTATAAAATAAAAAATACCACTAACTATATAAACAATAAATTTAAGTTTAATACTTAATTTATCTTTAATAGTCTTTCCTGCTCTTTCAAGACATTCATCAAGTTTACCTGAACATTCCCCTGCCCGGATAATATTTATTGTATCCAAATCTACCCCTTCAATATTTGAGGCAAGTTTTGTATAATTCTCAGCATTTCTATCATTAAAAAAACTTCTGACAGTTTCAAATCCAATACCTGATTTTGAACAACTTGCAAGCAAAGTCATTTTTTCTGCCGCCTGTGTGGATTTTTCTACAAAACTGTCAAGAGCTATAAAAATTGCCACAACTACAGCAAAATATACCGAAGAATATACAAAAAAATTAAAAATCAGACCTATTCCTATTCCATTAAGAAATAATTTCACCCCAATCTGAATCATTATAAAAACAAAACCAAGAAAAACAGGATAAGCCATCGAGATTAACATTTTTGTTAAAATTGAAAGTTTTTCTTCGTTCATATGAAGCAAAGTTTGAAATCCTTCCTCAACTTTACCCATGGTTTCATACTGTTCGAGTATTTTAGCCTCATTTTTTTCAATTTGACCAGTAACTGATAAAGAATAACTGATTGATTTGCCGGATTTTAAAAGATTGTAGAGATTAGGATTTTTGGAAACTAAATCTACTATTGTATTAAAAGAACCTCCTGAAGCATACCCAGCATGAAGAGATTTTAAAAGTGAAATTTTAGAAGGTAATTTTAAATTATTGGCAATTTTAGCAATTATATCCATAAATCCCCCGATGTGAGAACTTCTATTAAAATATAATATCATATTTTTTTGAAAACATTAAACTGTTTCACCATTTAATCGTATAAATAACCTCTTTGTTCCGGGTCCTGGTGTCGGCACGGTACACCGAGTGGTCAAACCACATTTCAGCGACGAACAAAAACAATATCACTCACCACAAAGCGCGGGGTCAGGCCGCATAAGTAAGCTTAATCTTAGGCGCGGCACAGACCCCAATGCTGACCTTCGACAATTTTCAGGTTTCCATCTTCATCTGATTAATGCTTTATTCTTTTATTTCTCCGTTATTGTTCGCTTTAATTGTTTTTGTTCTTGCTTTTAAGGTTTTTCCGCGATTCTTACGCGTTTCACACGCGTTTCAATCCCGTTTCATTCGCAACTTCTAAGTTTTTGATTTTTCTTACTCACTTACTCACTTATTCACTACTCCATCTTTCACTGCTTCTTTTTTACTTACTGCTACTAATGTTACAAAAATTGGTTGATTTTTTTTTAATTTATGATAAAATATAGTTTGTTAAAAAAGTAACGAACTTGG
>JBAZDD010000048.1:0-10653 GCA_041654635.1 Candidatus Muiribacteriota bacterium | reverse complement strand
TAATTTATATGAATGAAAATCATTTAGAAGAACCTGATTTTTCAAATTTGAAAGATATTCTGTCAAGAATTATAAGGCTTGAACCTGATTTTTATCATGCATACTGGGAACTTGCCAAACTGTATATCAATAAAGGCGATACGAAAGATGAAGCTTTGAATCTTGTTCAGAAACTTCTTGATAAACCTCTTAATGATGCAGTTATTTATTTCAATGCAGCAGTTATTTATAACATGCTTGAGAATACTGAACTTGCAGTTGAAAACCTTCAAAAAGCAATAGAAGTTCAGCCTGATTACAGACTGGCATATAAAGAATTGTTGAATATTTACGATCGAATAAATAATACTGAGGAATTAAAAAATACAGCAAGTGATTTTATCAGAATTTATCCAAACGAAAGTGATGCTTACTACTATCTTGGAAGGATTGCAGTTAAGAAAAATTCTGTTGAAGATGCAATTGATTCATTGAAAAAAGCATGTGAAATAGATCCAAGATTTGAAAAAGCACATTATCTTCTTGCTCAAATATATGAAGAGAATGGAATGTTTGATTTTGCAAGACTTTATTTTGAAAAAAGCGTGACTTTAAATAACAATAATAAAGATGCATACTATCGTCTAGGCAAAATTTATAAAAGAGATAAAAATTTCAATGAGGCTCAGATTGCATTCAAAAAAGCCATTGAGCTTGATAAAGATTTTGTCCAGGCTTATATAGAACTTGCAAGACTTCATGTTGATGAAGAAAACCCTGCAAAAGCTGTTGGAATGTATGAAAAAGCTCTTCTTATAAAACCAGATGTCTGGGTTTATTTTGAACTTGCAGAAGCTTTTGTAAAACTGAGAAAATTTGATAATGCAATTAAAGCACTTAAAACAATACTTGAAAAAGAACGTGACAATATAAAAGCAAGATTAAAACTTGGTTTTGCCTATATGGAAATTGACCTTTTAGAAAGCGCCCAGGAAGAATTCAAAAAAATAATTGACATGGACAGAAAAAATATAGAAGCTCATTCAGCACTTGCTGAGGTATATGTAAGAAACAATCTTATCGGTGCTGCTATTGTTGAATACAGAAAAGTAATTGAAATTGACAGAATGAATATTTCTGCTCATATAAAGCTTGCTGAAATCTATCAACATCAGAAATCATTCAGTGAAGCGATTAAGGAGTATAAAGAAATACTTAATATTGACAGTGAAAATTCAGAAGCCCTTTACAGACTTGCTGAACTCCATTTCTCTCAGAATAAATACGAAGAAGCTCTTGAGTATTTTCAGTCAGTTTTAAAATACGATCCGACCTATATTGTGGCTTGGAAAAGACTTGGTGATATAAATATAAAAAACGAAAAATACCATGAAGCAATAGCTAATTATGAAAAAGTTATTGAAGCAGAACCGTCTGACCTTGATGTCAGTTATAAAATTGCATACAGCTATTATAAACTTGATAATCATTCAAAAGCGCTTGAGGGTTTTGAAAGAGTTATTAATATTGATGAAAATTTTCCAGATGCTTTTTATTATATAGGATTAATTTCATCAAAAAATGAAGAACATGAAAAAGCAGTAGAAAATATTAAAAAAGCAACAATACTTGCTCCAAAAAATGTAAATTATCATCTTGAACTTGCAAGAAATTTTGATGAGCTCGAAAACTTTAACGAATCATTAAGACAGTACATGCTTGTGCTTGAAATAGAGCCTAAAAACCGGGAAGCTCTTTATAATATAGCGCTGATTTTCAAAAGACAGGGTGAGTTTGACAGAGCCATGGAATTTCTTCAGAAAACTATTGAAAATTATCCGTCTCATGTTAATGGCTGGTTTGAATTTGGAAAGCTTAATGTTATTAAAGGAAGAGTTGATAAAGCTATTTCGTGTTTCAGAAAAGTTGTAGCAATAGATAATAATTTTCTTGAAGGATATTTTGAACTTGGAAGAGCATACAAAAGTCAGGGAATGATTGAAGAAGCGATAAAACAGTTTGAAAAACTACAGGATAATTCTGAATTTTCAATTAAAGCAAATGATGAACTAGGCGGATTATATCTTTCAATTGATGAAAGAGAAAAAGCAATAATTGCTTATGATTATGTTGTTGAACACGAACCTGATAACTCAAGAGCTCATTTTGAACTTGGAAGATTATATTATGATAAATATGAATATGACCGCGCAATTTCAGAATTTAAAAAAGCTTTAGAAAATGAGTTTCAGAATGCTCTTATTCATTTTGAACTCGGTGAAGTATTTTATAATCTTCAGAGAGAAGAAGAAGCAGTTGAGCAGTACAGTATTGCAATATCAATAGAAAATAATTACGTGGAAGCATATCAGAGGCTGGGAACAATTTATCTTAACAATAATGATATGATAAAAGCTGAAGAAAATCTTAAAAAAGCTCTTGATATAGATGAAGATAATGAAGAAGTTTACTATGAATTAGGGCAGATTTATGAAAAAACCGGTAAAGTTGCAGAAGCTATTGAATGTTTTGAAGCAGCTTTAAAAAGAAAACCAGATTATATCAACGTAATATACAAACTTGTTGGGCAGTATAAAAAAGCTGGGCGCCACAAAGATATTATTGAGATACTTGAAAAAACAATTATTAAAAACAGTCATAACTCTCTTTTTGCCTACGAGCTTGCAATTGCTTACAGAGAAATTGGAAAAAAAGAACTTTCAATGCAGTATCTGAAGAAAGCATTATCTCTCAATCCAGAGTTTGTTGATGCAATTTATGCTCTTGGAGACCTTCAGTCTCAGATGAAAAACTATAATGAAGCAATTGAAACCTATCAGAGAGCAATAAGAATATTCCCAAATAACGTTAAAGCTCATTTTGAGCTTGGAAAACTCTATCTTGCTAAATATCTTATCAATGAAGCCATTGAGGAGTTCAGAAAAGTCCTCAATCTGGACAGAGGATATAAAGAAGCATACACAGAGCTTGGCGAAATATTCATTGCAAATGGTCTTTTAGAGGAAGCGCTTGAAAATTATAAAGCAGCAGTAGAAATTTCTAATGAAGACAGTAAAATACATTACAGACTTGGTAATATTTACGATAAACTCGGATTTGCGGAAGAAGCTAAAAAGCATTATGAAGAAGCCAACAGACTTGACCCTGAAAATGCTGAAATTTATTTTAAACTTGGTGCTGACCATGAGAAAAATGGAGAGTATGAACAGGCAATTGAAAACTTTGAAAAAGCTCTTGAATTTGATGCGGATTATACAGAGGTTTATAAAAGACTTGGAGAAATTTATCTTAATCTCAACAGTTATAACAAAGCAAAACAGAATATATCAAAATACATAGAAACAAAAAAAGATGATGAATACGCATGGTTTATCTCTGGTAAAGCTTGTTTTCTTGATGAAGATTATGATAATGCTGAAAAAAGTCTTAAAAGAGCAATTAATTTAAATAATCAGTTCAGAGAAGCGGTCTGGACACTTGCTCAGGTTCTTTTAAAACAGAAAAATTATGGAGAAGCACTTGATAACCTTTATTCATTGAGAGATACAGAGTTTGAAAACAGCAGACTTTATTTCTACATTGGTAATGGCTTGATTTATAGTCAGAAATTTGATGAAGGTATTAAATATCTTAAAAAAGCAGCTTTAATGGATAATTATTCAAAAGAAACTGTGATGGAGATTCTGGATATATTCAGAAGCAATAAGCTTACAATGGAAGCTCTAACCTTTATAAATGAAGTTTCAAAAGAGAAAGATTACATTGAGCTTTATCTTGAAAGAGGAAGAGTATTTTTTGCAGAAAACAAAATTGAAGATGCTTTCAGAGAGTATGAAAAAATTAAGGATAAATTCCCTGACACTCCTGAAATCCATATTGAGATGGCTGATTTATACATGAAGAAAAATATGTTTATGGAAGCACTCAATGAACTTCATAAAGCTGAAAATAAAAATCCTGAATCTGTTGAAGTTCAGCTACGTTTTGGAAGAATATTTGAAGAAAGAAATCAGAATCTTCGCGCTGTTGAAAAGTATGAAAAAGTGCTTGAACTTGATCCTACCGCAGTTGATGTTTATAAAAAACTTGCAAATATCTATCATAATGAAGGCGAAAAAGCAAAAGCCAGAGATTATTTTGAAAAATACATTGAATTTAAGCCAAGAGATATTGAAGTTTATGGAAAACTTGCAAGTATTTATGAAGAAGAAGGTCAGTATATTGAACTTGGAGATATTTATAAAAAAATACTTGAGCTTGACCCTGAAAATATGAAAGCTTTAAAAGGTCTTTTCAACTATTATATTAAAACTGAAAATGAACCAGAAGCATCACGTCTTTTTGAAGCATTACTGGAAAAAGATATTGAGGCATCGATATTGAAAAAATATGGTCAGCTTCTTGAAAAAACCGGAAACACTGAAAATGCTATACTTGCTTACGAAAAAATTCTGAAATATGAAAAAAATAATGAAATAATTGAAAAACTTGCAGGATATTATCTTGATAATAATGTTCTTGATAAAGCTTTTGATTATTATAAACTTCTGCTTGATGCAACAGGTGATAAAGAAAGAAAAATTGTTATTCAGTATAAAATTGGAGAAATTTTTGAAAAACAGGATATGCTTGAACAGGCTCTCGATATTTATGGAAAAATTTTAAGACAGGATGAAAATAATCCATCTCTTTATTACAAAACAGGTTTTATATATAAAGAGCTTGGTAATTTCAAAAGTGCTAAAGAAAACTTTATGAAAGCACTTAAACTTGGTCTTAACTCTGCTGATGTATATTTTGGAATGGGTGAAATTTTCTTTAAAGAAAATAATTATGATGAATGTCTGAAATATTATGAAAAAGCAAGACAGCTTGAACCAAGATATCCAGGTCTTTCATACAGTCTTGGTAAAATTTATGCAGCAAAAAACATGTTTAAAAAAGGTATTGAAGTTTTTTCTGAAATAGTAAGTCGTGAAGATGCTAAAATTGAAGATTTCCTCACACTTGCTGAAATGTTCTGGAAAATTGGTAAATTTAATCAGGCGATTGATACACTTAAAAAATCTCTTAAAGTTGATCCTGATAATATGGATATTTATATTACAATGGGTAAAGTGTATAGAGATGAAGGTAATTTTGAACAGGCACAGAAACTTTTCAATAAAGTAATTGAAATAGCACCGTTAAGATATGAAGCAAAAATTGAAAGTGCAATAACACTTTCAAAAAAAGATAAAAACGATGAAGCTTTACAGCTTTTAAAAGAAATTGTTACTCAGGATCCTGCAAATTCTGAAGCCAGAATTGAAATGGGTAAAATATACAAGAAAACTACAATGATTGATAAGGCTGTGCTTGAATTTAAACAGGTTATTGAAGTTGAACCTGACAATTATGAAGCTCATATACAGCTTGGTAAACTTTATTACAGTATTGGAAAATCCTATAAAGATGAAATAATGATATCTAATGCAATAAATGAATTTTCCACTGCAAAAAAAGTTGATTCAGGTAAAGCAGAAGCATTTTATAATCTTGCAACAGTTTTTAAAGATAAAAATATGCTGGCTGAAGCAATTAATGAAATAAAACGAGCAATTGAAATTGAACCTGATAATCCTGAAATTAAAGAACTTTATAGTCAGTTTACTCATACTGAACAGAAAAAAGAAGTTGATACAAAAATTAAACAGGCAGAAATTTATTATGAAAGAGGAATGACTGAAAATGCTATAAAAGAATATGAAGATATTATAACTTTCATGCCTGAGGATTATCTTGCATATTATAAACTTGGTGAAATTTACTTTGAAAGACAGGAATATTCTGAAGCAGTAACTTATCTGGAAAAAGCTAAACAAAAAGACCCTGAATTTACAGATATTTATTTCAAGTTAGGTCTTATTCATTTTTATAAAAATGACCTTGACAGAGCTATTGAAGAATTTACAGAGCTTACATCAAAAGATTTTACACATGTCGAAGCTCATTTTAATGCAGGTAATATTTACTGGCTTAAAGGAGAGATTGAAAAAGCTTTAGAAGAATTAAGAACTTCTATTAATCTTGATGATTCACATATTCAATCTTATCTTAAATTAGGTGAAATACTTGAAGCAAAACAGGATTTTACTGAAGCAAAAGCAACTTATGATAAACTGCTTACACTTGAGCCAAACAATGAACAGGCAAAACGTTTCTTTGAAAAACTTCATGTATCTGAAACAGAAAAAGAAATTTCAAGTCTTCTTGAACAGGCTCACGAATTTGAAGCAAATGGTGATCTTGAAAATGCAATGGTTAAATACCAGTCAATAGTTGAAATAAATCCTAACTATCTGGAAGCAAGATATAGACTTGGTAAAATATACGAATTACAGGAAATTTTTTCAAAAGCATTTTTTGAATATGAAAGATGTCTTGAAAATGATTCCGAAAACAGATTTAAAGAAGTTAATCTTAAAGCTGGATTACTTGCATTCAGACTTGGGGAATACGACAAAGCAATAAATTATATTAATACAGCTATAAAGTTTTACCCAGAAAATATTGATTTGAGAGTAAAACTTATTGAAAGTTACAGAGAAAAATTCTTCCGTGAAGAATATTCTGTTACAGAAATGGATAAAATTGTTACAAAATACAGAAAAGCAATAGAAGGTTCACCTGAATCGGCTCTATATCATTTTGAACTTGGATACTTTTTATCAATAATGCCGGAAAATGCATTTACAGTTGCAAACATTAAAGAAACTGCTGTGGCTGAACTTGAAAAAGCCTGCAAAATTGAAAAAGACAATACTGTGTTCAGACTTACTCTGGGTGATACCTATAATAAACTTGGAATGTATGATAAAGCAATTTCGATTTATGAAATTATTGTAAGTGATGAAGAAGATAATGTTGAAACACTTCATAAACTTGCAGAATTAAATTTCATATTGAAACAGTATAAAAAAGCAGCAGATTATTATAAAGAAATTATAAAATACAACTCTTACGACGGTCAGGCAGCTATTGGATATATAGACAGTATTTATATTGACTATGCTGAAGCTGATGAAAAAGAAAAGAAATTTTATGATTTCAAGAAAAAATTTAAAGATGATGCTGAATCAAAAACAAAAGATGCTATGGCTTATTTTTTAATGGGATATTCATTCATGACACTTATTCCTACAATTTCAATGACAACAGAAGATAAAGTGTCAGCAGTTTCAGCGTTTAAAATGGCTATATCAATAGACCCTGATTTTCTATGGCCATATTTTGCAATGAGAAGATTACAGACAAAGGAAGGAATAAATTCTGAAGAACCTGATTACACAGGCGCAATCGATATAGCAAGAAAAGCAGTTGAAAGAAATCCAAATGATGCATGGGCTAGATTTGAACTTGCTGAAGCATACAATGAAAACCTGAAAGTAAATATGAAAAATGATGCAATCGAGGAATACAGAAATGCAATCAGAATTAACAATGATTTTGTTGAAGCGCATTTCAAACTTGCATCACTTTACAAAACTAAAAATATGCTTCAGGAATCAATGAAGGAATATAACCGAGTTATTGAGCTTAAACCTAATTCATCATTTGCTAAAGATGCAAGACGTTCGCTCCTTTATATCGAAAAGAATTTAGCAAAGAAAAAGTAATGATAAAAATATATATTGAAAAATTAGGTTGTGCAAAAAATAATCTTGATGCTGAGCTTATTGAATCAGTATTAGTTGATAAAAAATTTAAAATTGTTAATAATCCGTTAAAATCGGATGTAATAATTATTAACACTTGTACTTTTATTGAAAGTGCAAAAAAAGAATCAATTGATGTAATACTTGAATTTGTAAAACTTAAAATGCAGAAACCTCAGCTTAAAATAATTGTTTCAGGATGTCTTTCTCAGAGATACAGTGATGAACTCATAAAAGAAATACCTGAACTTGATGGTATAATTGGGGTTTATGGCTATGAAAAAATATATTCAATTATTGAACAGGTTTTTAAAGGTAAAACAAACGTTTCTGATGTAAATTCAAATCCCAGAGTAATTTATGATTCAAATATTAAAAGAATTACCAAAACACGATACACAGCAGAGCTTAAAATTGCTGACGGGTGTAATAACAGATGTTCATATTGTGTAATCCCCGATGTCAGAGGAGATTATCAGAGTAAAAGATTTGAAAAATGTGTTGAAGAAGCTTATGAACTAGCCCAGCAGGGAGTGAAAGAAATAATTCTTATCGCTCAGGAAATTACAAAATATGGTGTTGACCTTTATTCAAGATACAGATTAACAGAGCTTATTGAGAGTATTTCTGAAATAAATGGAATAGAATGGATAAGGTTGATGTATTTATCAATTAACGATGTTGATGAAAAATTTCTTAATTTTATGAAAAATAATAAAAAACTGCTCCATTATGTTGATATTCCAGTACAAAATGTGAATTCAGAAATTCTTAAAAAAATGAATCGTCAGGGCTCTTATGATGAAATAACAGAAAAAATAAATGAAATGAGAGAAACAATTCCTGATATATGTATAAGAAGCACATTAATTACAGGATTTCCTGGTGAAACCGAAGAAATATTCAGAGAAAATCTTAAATGGGTTAAAACAATAAAAATTGACAGACTTGGAGTTTTTAAATATTCTCATGAAGAAAATACTCCAGCGTATGAACTTGACGGACAGATTGAAGAAGAAATAAAAGATATGAGAGTAGAAAAACTCATGCTTGCTCAAATGGAAGTGTCAAGAGAAATAAACCAAAAATTTATTGAAAACGAAATGAACGTACTTGTTGAAGGATTTGAAAATAACGTATATGTTGGAAGAACATACAGAGATGCACCTGAAATAGATGGTTATGTTTTTATAGAAAACATTAAACCTGAAAATAATATTAAAATTGGGGATATAATAAAAGTAAAAATTACCAGCTCTGGTGATTACGATTTATATGGTGAATTAGCATGAATATTGCAGATAAATTAACTTTTTTCAGACTTTATGCAGTTCCTTTTTTTGTGCTTTTTTTTTCAATCGATACTGGAAACCCCGGATTATCAGGTGATTATTTAAAAATTGCAGCAGCAGTTCTGTTTATTCTTGGAGCAATCAGTGATGGAATGGACGGCTATTATGCAAGAAAATATAAAATTGTAACAAGTTCAGGAAAACTCTGGGATCCTGTTGCTGATAAAATTCTTGTAAGTTCAGCGCTTATTCTTCTTACTTCTTATGATTACATACCAGCTTATGTAGTAATACTTATTATAGCCAGAGAGTTTTTCATTTCCGGTGTAAGACTAGTTTCAATAGAACGTGGCAATCTCATGTCAGCTTCAAAACTTGGAAAGTGGAAAACAGGATTTCAACTTGGATATATAATTACAATACTTGTTTTTATATGTTTTGAAATATTGATAATAGATTATTGCAGCGGAAATTATTATTCAGATTTGTTTTTAACCAATAAAATATATATAATAAAAACACTGGAAATAATAACTGTGTTTTTTACAGTTTTTTCCGGTTATAATTATTTTAAACAGAACAGGGAAAATCTCTGATGAAATTATTAACATATTTTTTTGGCACAGTTTTTGGAATTGGATACATACCTCTGGCTCCCGGAACAATAGCATCAGTTCTTGCGACTTGTGCTTATTATTTCAGTGTAAAAAGTTTTGGATTAAATGATTTAAAATTTAATTTTCTTCTTATCGTACTTTTTTTTCTTGGAATAATAGCAGGTGATTTTATTGAAAAAGATGGTAAAGTAAAAGACCCTTCTTTTGTTGTAATAGATGAAGTAGTTGGTATAATGGTTACTTTCTGGGGACTACCAATTAAAGACGATGTTAACTTTTTATATTATGTAATAGCAGGTTGTGTATTATTCAGATTTTTTGATATTCTCAAACCTTATCCTATAAGAGTTTTAGATACAGTAAGAGGTGGTATTGGAATAATGTCAGACGATTTTGTTGCAGGAATGTTTTCAAACTTTATACTGAAAATCGCTTTTTTCATAATACATGTTTACTATGGATGATATTTTTCTTATTTTAATCGGAGTATCACTTTTTGTTAACATTCTGCTCATCATTTCTTATATCAGACTTAAAAAAGCAATTAATGTGCTTGATTTGAATAAATATAAAAACTGTGTAATTGCAATGCTTGAAGCTCAGGAACAATTTGAAAAAATCTCAGATTTGAGAGTTAAACAGATAAAAAAACTTATTCACGAACTTGAAGAAGTCGGGGAAGCAGTTGATGAAAAAATCCTGTATTACGAAAGTTTAAAAGAAGGTAATTAAATGCATTATTTTTTTGCACATGAAATTAAAGACAATACAGCTTATATACATGATAAAGAAATTCTAACAAGAATAAGAGCACTCAGAATTGAATCGCATGAAAAAATTCTTATCAATTATGAAAAAAAAATATATGAAGCATATCTTGTTGAATACACTAAAAGCAAGGCTTTTTTTGAGCTAATAAAAGAGATACCACCTGTTAAGCAACAGCTTGATTTAACTTTCATACAGGCATTACCCAAAAAAAAGAAATTTGAATTTATAATTGAAAAAGCAGTTGAAAGCGGGTTTTCAAAAATAATCCCTGTTAAT
>JBAZDD010000047.1:0-10661 GCA_041654635.1 Candidatus Muiribacteriota bacterium | reverse complement strand
ATGGCGGACAGCCACAGGTTCAGGTTATTGATGCAAAATACACAGAACTTGAAAACATTAAACTTATTCCATCTAAAGGTTCAATTGATAGAAATATCAATCCTGAAGATGTACCTTATGAATTCTCAAATACTTACAGTGTTAATGGCTGGTATCCAGCAATGGAAACACTTGCAAATGTATCAGATAATTTTATTATGAGAGATGTTGCAGGTATTGCTCTTGAAGTAGTTCCTTTCCAGTATAATGCTGTTACTGAAACTTTAAGAGTATTTACAGAAATGACTGTTAAAGTTCAGGTTGCAGGAACAAGAAACACTGACCCAAGAGTAAGTGCTTATGTTTCTTCAGAATTCGAAATGCTTTACCAGGACTTATTTATTAACTATACATCACCATTTGCTGAAAGAAACGGTGCAGTTGTACCTGAAGTTAATAAAAATATGATGATTGTTACTCATTCTTCAATGAGAGATGCTGCTCAGGCTCTTGCAGACTGGAAAGCAGTAACAGGTTATGATGTAACTTTAGTTAATTATGAAGATGTTGCTACAGATGCAGCTTCTTTAAAAGAATTTTTCAGAAGTTACTATGACCAGGGTAACCTTACTTTCGTAACTTTAGTTGGTGACCCAAAACATATTCCTTTCTTAAGAGGAAAAAAAGAAAATGCTCCTTCTGATCAGGATTTAGTAAGATTTACAGATGACATTTTCCCAGATGCATTTATTTGTAGATTCTCAGCAAGAAATGCTAATGAAGCTAATGCTATGATTCAGAAAACAGTTAAATATGAAAGAGAACCTCAGACTGGTGCTGAATGGTATAAAAGTGCTCTTGCAATTGCTTCAAATGAAGGGAACCCTCCAGACTACGCTTATGCAAGAAAACTTAATGTAGCTTTAAGAGCTAATTTAGGTTATAACAGATTCTTTGAAGCTTATGCTTCAAAATACAATGCAACCGGTGGTGATGATGAAGGATTCCCTCCATTCTCACAGAATTCTGCAACTAAAGCTATTGTAGCAAATGCAGTTAATACTGGCGTAAACATTATTAACTATATTGGTCATGGTTCAAACACTTCATGGGGAACAACTTACTTCAATAACAGTGATGTAAAAGCTCTTCAGAATGGTATGAAACTTCCAGTTATATGGTCAGTTGCTTGTGTTAATGGTAACTACACAATTGACGAATGTTTCGCAGAAGCTTGGCAGAGAGCTGGTGACGAAAACGGTGGTGGTTCACTTGCTATAATTGCTTCCACAACTAATATGTCATGGGTTCCTCCAATAGTATGGCAGGATGAAATTGTTATTGAACAGATGTCAAACCAGAAAAGAACTCAGGGTGCAGTTCTTAACCTTTACGGTATGGTAAAAACAGCTGAACAATATGGAACAACAAACTATTCAGAAGGTAACAGACTTATTGAACAGGTTATATTCTTTGGTGAAGGTTCAACTTCTATAAGAACAGAAGCTCCTAAAGCTGTTCGTGCTGAAGCAGTTGTTGTTGACAATCAGATTCTTGTTTCAGTAACAGGTGAATCAAGAGAAAATCTTATTGTTACAGCTTATGACAACAATGTTCAAAAAACAGTTTCAGGCGTTACAGACAGAAACGGTTATATCACTCTTCCTTACGAAGGACAGACACATGTAACAGTTTATGGTCATAACATTGTTCCTGTTGTTGACATTGCAGTAAAATAATTCAATTTTCAGTTTTAATAAAATCAAAGGCTACCGAACCGGTAGCCTTTTTTTTTACAAAACTATACCGGTTGACACTTTACGTCACGTCTTTCTGAGCCAACGAAAAAAAAGTACTTAATTTTTTTGGTTTTATCGGTTATACTAAAGATATCAATAATTTATCGAGGAGGAGAGTAGGTAGTATGAAAAAATTAACCTTAATCCTGATTTTTGCGGTATTGTTTTCAGTAGTAGCTCCTGCTGAATGGATTTCTTTTTCCAGAAGCAGTGAGAAAGCAGTTTCAAGAAATCTTGTTGCTGACAGAGGACAGGAAATAACATTAGATATTAACGTTCCAGGTGTATGGCTTGAAGACGTTGATGTTAATGGTGAAACTTACAAACAGATTAGAATTGATGGTTCAGGTCTTACATTAGTTAAAGGCGAACCAGAACTTCTTAACATTTCAGCATTTCTTGCAATGCCATTTGCTGGACAGGCTAATGTAGAGATTATTGATGCTCAGTATAATGATCTTAAAGACATTAAAATTGTTCCTTCAAAAGGTAATCTTACAAGAGATATCAATCCAGCTGACGTTCCTTATGAATTCTCAAACACTTACAGTGTAGATGGATGGTATCCAGCTATTGAAACTCTTGCAAATGCAGAACCTTTCATTATGAGAGATATTGCTGGTGTTAGAGTTCAGATTACTCCTTTCCAGTACAATGCTGTACAGGAAACATTAAGAGTTTATACAAAATTCACTGTTAAAGTTTCTGTTCCAGCTACAAGAAACAGTGATCCAAGAGTAAGTGCTAATATTTCAGCTGATTATGAAAAACTATATCAGGAAACATTCATGAACTACAGATCACCTTTTGCAACAAGAAACGGTATTGTTGCTCCACAGGACAGAGATAATCTTCTAATTGTTGCTTATGATGATTTCTACAATGCAGTTAAACCTCTTGCTGACTGGAAAAAAAGACAAGGTTACGATGTAACTTTTGTTAAATATGGTGATATTGCTTCAAACGCTAATGAATTAAAAGCTTATATTCAGAACAAATATAATAGAGGCGAAATTTCCTTTATTACTTTTGTTGGTGATATAGAACATATTCCAACACTTAGAGGTAAATACGAAAATGCTCATTCTGATAACGAATATGTTAAATTAGCTGGTAATGACAACGTTCCAGATGCGTTTATTTCAAGACTTTCAGTTAAAAATGCAGCTCAGGCAGCAGCAGTTGCAGCTAAAACTGTTAGATATGAAAGTCAGCCAGAAGCTGGTGCAGCATGGTATAAAAGTGCTCTTGCAATCGCTTCAAACGAAGGAACTCCAGCTGACTATGAATATGCAAGAAAATTAAACATTGCTCTTGCTGACAAACTTGGATTCAACAGATTTTTTGAAGCTTATGCTCCAAAATCATCAGGTGGCGGCTGGTGGTGGAAATCAGCTATGCCTGAATTCACATTCCCAGATTATTCAGCTAATGCTGCTAACAAAGACATCGTAGCTAATGCAGTTAACACTGGTGTAGCTGTAATTAACTATATCGGTCATGGCTCTGATTACTCATGGGTTACAACTGGATTTAACAATTCAGACGTTGCTAAAATTAACAATGGTATGAAAATGCCTGTAATATGGTCAGTTGCTTGTGTTAATGGAACAATTCAGCAGAACGAATGTTTTGCAGAAGCATGGCAGAGAGCTGGTAATGCTAACGGTGGTGGTTCAATCGGTATTGCAGCAGCTACAACAAATATGGCTTGGATTCCTCCAATACACTGGCAGGATGAAATCAATATTGTTCAGTTTGCTGGCAGAAAAATCGAAAAAGCTCAGGTTCTGAATGTATTAGGTATGCTTAAAACTTTAGAAAAATACGGAATACATGACAAATCTGAAGGTAACCAGATTGTAGAACAGGTTATTTATTTTGGTGAAGGTTCAACACCTATCAGAACAAGAACTCCAAGAGCTATTTCAGCTGAAGCAGTTGTTGTTGACAATCAGATTGTTGTTTCAATTGATGGTGAAAGAACAGATAACCTTACAGTTACAGCTTATGACGAAAACATTGAAAACGCAGTTTCAGGCGTTTCAGACAGAAATGGTTACATTACACTTCCTTACGAAGGTCAGACACATATAACTATTTATGGAACAGACATAGTTCCTGTAGTTGACCTTGCTATAAACTAAGTTATAAAATAACTTAATAATACAAAAGAGGCTGCCTGGAAACGGGCAGTCTTTTTTTTTAGTGAAAATTTCAGAAAAATCTATTATAATTATATTAATTATGAATTTAAGAAAAATAACAGGGAGAGACACAGTATGAAAAAATTAATATTAATGACAGCTGTTCTATCTTTTGCAGCTTGTACTTATTCTGCTGACTGGGTTCCGTTTAATCAGACACGAGGTTCAAGAGGGACAACTCAGCAGGTATCACAGCAGCTTGTTGCTGATATGGGTAATACACTTACTTTTGATGTAACAATTCCTGGAATGTGGATTGAGAAAGAAATTATTGATGGTAAAGAATATTCAAAAATTAATCTTGATGGTTCTTCAGTTACTTTAAAAAAAGGTTATCCTGAGTTAAGAAAAGTTACAGCTTTTCTTGCTATGCCATATTCAAATAATGCTGTAGTTGAAATAGTTAATAAAGATTTTTTTGAAATTGAAAATGTAATGATTGTTCCTTCAAAGGGAAACGTTCCACGTTCAATTAAATTATCCGAAGTTCCATACACATTTGACAGTAATGTTTATAATAAAAATATTTTCTGGCCAGCTGATGACGAATTAATTTCAAATCCAGAAAAATTCATAATGAGAGATTTAAGTGGAATAAGAATTGAAGTTATTCCGTTTCAATATAATGATTCTAAAAAAACTTTAAGAGTGGTAAAAAACTTTACAGTTAGAGTTTCTGTACCAGCTTCAAGAAGTGGATTTAACTCACCTAGAGTAAATTATACTCAGTCACAGGAATTTGAAAATCTTTACAGCGATTTATTTATGAACTATAGACCTGTAGCTCCGCAGTTTACTCGTTCTGGTGGACCAAATCTTACTGCACCAGCTCAGGTTAAACATCTTTTAATAATTGCTCATGATGATTTTTATAATGCAACTGAACCTCTTGCAATATGGAAAAGAAAAAAAGGTTATGAAGTTGATTTTAAAAAACTAAGTGAAATCGGAACAAGTGCTTATGAAATTCAATCCTTTATTGATACAAAATATCAGCAAGGTGAATTATGTTTTGTTACTTTTGTAGGTGATAAACAGCATATTCCAACAAAAGTTGGTTTATTTGAAGGGGCTGATTCTGATACAGCTTATGTTAAACTTGCAGGTAATGATAATGTCCCAGATGCTTTTATTTCAAGAATTTCTGTTTCAAACGAACAGGAATGTAAAAATGTAGTTGCAAAAACTATTAAATATGAAAAAGAACCACAGCAAAATGCTTCATGGTATAAGAAAGCTTTAGCAATTGCTTCAAGTGAAGGTCAACCAACAGATATTGAAAGAACAGAACTTCTAAACATGGCTTTATCTTCAAGACTTGGATTTACAGATATAGCACAGTGTTATGAACCAGTTTATTATGGTTTTGGTGCAAACAGTAATTTCAGCGATGACAAATCAATAATTACAAATGCTGTAAACAATGGTGTAAGTATTATTAATTACATGGGTCACGGTTCACCTTTCTCGTGGGTAACAAGTGGATTTAATATTTCTGATGTTAATAATATATCCAATAAAGATGCTATGCCGGTAATATGGTCAGTAGCGTGTGTTAATGGTGCAATAGCAGAAGATGTTTGTTTTGCTGAAGCATGGCTTAGAAAAGGTGATGAAAAAGGTGGTGGTGCAATTGGTATTGCTGCATCAACTACTGACATGTCATGGGTTCCACCTGTGTTATGGCAGCATGAAATAATTGTTGAACAGCTTGCAGCCCGCAAACATGATAAAGGTGCTGTATTAAATCTTTATGGTATGTTGAAAACTATGAAAGAATTTGGAACAGGCAATATTACAGAAGGTAATCAGCTTGTTGAACAGGTTATATATTTTGGCGAAGGTTCAGTGTCAATAAGAACTGATGCTCCAAAACCAGCAAGAGCAGAAGCTGTTATTGTTGACGGAAGAATTGTTGTAAGTGTAAATTCAGATGTAAAGGCTGGTATTTCTGTTACAGCTTATGATGATAATAATGAAAGATTTGCAACAGCTCTTACAGACAATAATGGATATGCTGAACTTCCTTATGAAGGTCAGACAAAAGTAACTGTATGGCATAAAAATATTGTGCCACAAGTAGATGTTGAAATAAGATAAGAGCCGTAATCGGTAATCTATGATCCGGGGTCTGTGCAGTAAAATTTTGCTGAAAGCAAAATTGGACGGCCTGACCCCTTATGAAACGCGGATAAAACGGGAATGAATCTTTAAAGCCGTAAACGGCTTTTTTCATTGCTTTTAAATCATAGATATTCCCCAGAAATCTTCGAGTTTTACCGAAAGTTTTTCAGAAAAAACTTTTTTCTTTTTTTCAGCAATATAAACAGTGTAGTTAATAATTTTCTTATCATCAACCGTAGCTTCTGTATAAATAATTATATCACCTGATTTAAAAGCAGCTCTTGTTTCATTTTCTCTGCATTTTACAGTTTGAGTGCATATAAGCTTGCCTTTAAATCCCCGCTTGATTAAAAATTTAATATTATAAAAATCTTTTTCAGGATAAACTTCAACAGAAACAGAATAAAATGGAATATTTGTTTTTTTTACAGGTTTAAGAATAACAGTTATCAGTGAAAGATTTATCAATACAGTGAAAGCAATCCAGTAAAAGTTTATTTCCATGAATTTAATTCTCCGGCTGAAATTAATTACACCTATTATTCGGTAAATAAAAATATTAAATTAATTATTAATCTTAATAAGAATTGCTGACATTTACATTAAATAAATACTTTATTTTTATTTGTATTTATGATAAAATTTTAATAATATTTAATTATTACTGTATTAAATAATTTTGGAGGCATATAGATGGAAAATTTAACAAAAAAAAGATTATTAGTTAATTGTGTAATTTTAAGCTTTTTTTCTTTGATGTTTTTTTTATTTTCCGGATGTAATTCAGCCCAAAAAAATCAAACTGAAAATGAAAATTTAAAAAAACAGACAAAACAGTATATGGATGTTTCTGCATTAGTTGAAGCAGGGCAAGTTGAGGATGCGATTTCTCACATTGAAAACTCCCTGAGTTCAGGACCAGATAACATACCATTACTTGAACAGCTTTTTGAAATTTATTACAACAATAATATGTTTGAAAATGCTATTGATACAGCCAATCGTATTACATCACTTGCAAAAGAAAATACCATTCTGAGTGAATACTATATTAGGAAAGCTGAATTATACAGAGGTTTAAAAAATAATGTAAAAGCTCTGAATGAAATTAATCGAGCTAAAAAAATAAATCCACAGGATAAAAGAATTAATTCTATATTATATGAAATTTATTCAGAAATGGGATTGATAGAGCTTGCAAACGAAGCAAAATCCAAGAGTGAATAATTAAAAAACGGTAGCTTGGTATATAGCGGTAGCTTGGTAGCTTGGTATAGAGCGGTAACTTGGTAAAAAACGGTAGTTTGATAGCTTGCTTTTTCGGATTACGGATTACGGATTACGGATTACGGTTCTTAAGATTCATCCGCGTTTCATCCGCGATTCTCTCGCGTATTATTCGCGATTTAGTATGCGTTTCAAAAATTCAACATTTCTGATATAATAAAAAAATGTCACCAACAATTTTTATGTATAAAAATTATCGATTTTATTTTAACAGTCGTGAAGAGACACGAATGCATATTCATGTCAGGACAGCTGATGGTGAAATGAAAATTTGGCTTGAACCTTATGTTGAATTGGATAAAAATTATGGTATTAAAAATAAAGATGTTTTAGAAATTTTAAAAATTGCAATGGAGAAATCGGATGACTTTCAAAAAATGTGGAAAAAACATTTCCAATTATGAAATCAGCAACATTAACTCAAATGGAATTTGGATTATTATAAATGATTATGAATATTTTATAAATTTTAAAAATTATCCTGAATTTAAACAGGCAAATCTGAATGATATATTTTTATTTGAATATAATGAACCAGACCATTTATATTGGGAAAAACTGGATATTGACATTGAACTTGATTCACTTGAAAATCCAGAAAGGTTCCCATTAAAATTCAAAAAAATTGATTAAATTCTTCCGGGAGGGTGAAATGAAATTCCAGCTATCAAAAATTTATTTTTTTATTATATTAAGTTTTATTTTTATATTACCTCATAGCATTTGTGGTTTAGGGATTAAAAATGTTTCTTTTACTGATTCTGCTAATAAAAAACAGATAATAATTGCTTTTACAGAAGATATTGCTCATCGAAACTATGAGGGTTTTATAAAAATAAATCCGAGTGTGAGTTTTTCAACTGAATTAAAAAAATCCAGTATTGTTCTTTATGGCGATTTTTCTTATGGTACAGAATATACTGTCGAAATTCTTGAAGGTATTACTTCAAAATCTGGTAATTTAAAAACTGTAAAATCTTTTCATAAAGTTATTATTAATGATCTCAATCCTGAAATAAAATATACTGACAGAGGGATTTTTCTTCCTTCCAAAAACAATGGTAAAATCGGATTTACTGCTGTAAACGTTTCAAATGTTACTCTTAAAATTACAAAAATATTTGAAAATAATATTACATTTTTTCTTCAATATGTGAATTTTACAGGTGAAGAAAATGCTAATTTTTATTTTGAGAATGCAAGAACTGGTGAAGAAGTTTATGAAAGTAAAATCAATTTAAACAGAATAAAAAATAAAAAAGAATATTTTGAAGTTGATATTGCTGATCATTTAAAAAAATATGATGAAGGTATTTTTGTTGTTGAAATTTTTTATAATGATTATTATGGTCAAAGACAGACACTTGGTGGTCAGCGTGGTCATGGCAGAATTCTTAAACCTGTTGTAATTTCAGATATTGCTCTTGCTGCAAAAGTTACTGAAAAGGGTACTGTTGTTTATGCAAGAGATATTAAAACTTCAAATGCTGTAAGAAATGTTACTGTAACTTTATATTCTTTTAATAATCAGGTTATTGAAAAAGCTAAAACTGACCGTGATGGCAAAGTGATTTTCAAGTCTGATAAAGGTTTTTATATTACTGGTGAAACTTCTACAAGTAAAGCTATTTTAAAATTTTCAGATTCGATAATTGATACTTCATCTTTTGATATTGCAGGTTCAGAAACAAATCCTGATAAAACACGAGCTTTTATTTATACTGATAGAGATGTTTACAGACCTGGTGATGATATTTTTATCACAGCAATTTTCAGACATTCTAATAACACTTTCCCGCAAAATCATCCTGTAAAATGTGAATTTTTTGATGTAGATTCAAAAAATATTCATACTCAGACAAAAAGAGATGGTGTTGAAGGGGTTTATTCTTTTAAATTATCCACAGCCAAAAATTCAAAAACAGGTAATTACAGAGTGAAACTTACAGCAGGTCCAGATGAATTTCATCATAATATCCGTGTTGAAACAATAATTCCTGATAGGCTTAAAATTGATATTTCGACCGAGAAGTCAAAATACAGTAAAAATGAAAAAATCGATTTTGAAATTAATTCTGAATATTTGACTGGTTCGCCAGCTTCAAATCTTAAAAGTCAGATTGGAATTTATTATCAGAATCAGAGGAAAACTTTTTCAGATTACAGAAATTTTAACTTTAACGATGAAGCAACTGCTTTTTTCAATGTTGAACCTGAATTTTTTGATTTTACACTTGATAAAAATGGAAATCACTCATTTGAACTTGTTCCGGCAGAATTTTCAAAAATTCCGGGTGGTATTTCTATTTCTGCAAACGTAAAAGTTTTTGAAACAGGTGGCAGAGCTGCTGAATCTGTTAAAAAAGTTGAATATGATATTTATGATTATTTTGCTGGTATAAATATTGAAAATAAATACAGTTTTAAAACAGATGAAGATGTAAATATTGAGTTTGTTGTTGTTGATAATCATGGTAAAGCTGCTTCTGGAAGAAATCTTAAATATACAATTTATCGTCAGCACACATGGTGGTGGTGGGATTATAATGACGAAACTTCTTTCAGACAGAATTTTCGTCAGTCTAATACAGTTGAAATTATTTCTGAAAATGAACTTGTATCAACAGATAAACCTATGGAAATCACGTTTAAACCTTCAGAATGGGGGCAGTATTTTATTGAGCTTTCTGATATTGATGGCGGTCACACAAGCGGAGTGTTTTTCAGTGCTTATTCATGGGGAGATACTTCAAATAAAAGAGAACAGGTGCTTGAAACAGGCACTGATAAAAACAAATATAAATCAGATGAAACTGCAACAGTAACTTTTAAAACTCCTGCAAACGGTAAAATATGGGTTACAGTTGAAAAGGGAAGAAATATTCTTTTTGAAACATGGGTAAATGTTAAATCAGAAAATACTTCAATTAAAATTCCTTTAACTTCTGAAATGGTTCCGGCAGTTCAGATAAGTGGATTATATATTCAGGGGACAGGTGCTAAAAACAATGATGTTCCCATAAGACTTTTTGGAATGAAAACAATTGAGGTTGATAATGAGAACACAAGAATAAAACCTGTTATTACTGTTGATGAAATAAAACCAAATTCTAGCTTCAAAGTTAATATTGATACAGAGATTGAAAGTGTTCTTACGGTTACTGTTACAGATATTGGATTGTTATCAATTACAAATTATAAAAATCCTGACCCGTGGATCTTTTTTTATAACAGATTAAGTCATAACGTTACTACTCATGATATG
>JBAZDD010000046.1:0-10695 GCA_041654635.1 Candidatus Muiribacteriota bacterium | reverse complement strand
TGTCCTGGAGCAGACTGATTCACCTGCATTGATTTCTGCTGATAATACATACTTACTGCAATTAGAATAGGTAAAATATACATCACATCAGGTTTAGATAAATCTGCAAGCCATAAAAATGAAGCTCCTTTAATTTCGATAGAAGTCCTCAGCATTGTAAAAAGAGCAAAAAGTATAGGTATCTGAAGAAGCATTGGAAGACAACCACCAAAAGGATTCATATTGTGTTTTTTATAAAGCTCCATTATTTCTGCATTCATTTTCTGTGGATTATCTTTATACTTTGCTTTTATAGCGTTCATTTCAGGCTGAACTTTCTGCATTTTTGCCATTGATTTTGCCTGAGATATATTGAAAGGATGTAATAAAATTCTCAAAATTACAGTGAGAAGTATTATACTTATTCCCCAGTTTGAAGTGAAAGAATTAAGATTTCTCAGTGATACAAGAAATAATCTGGCAAAAATAGCAAAAAAACCTAAATCAAGTAATCCTTCTAAACCATGATCTTCTACTTTATCAAGCAGTTTTTCGCCTATATATCCTTTATATTCAAACGAAATTTCACTGTCTTTTTTAACAGTCTGTTCAGGAAGGTGGAATCTTATCTGATGAACTGGAATTTCTTTATTATCAGAAGTTATTTTATAATTAGAAATATCAATATTTGAAAAATTTCTGTTAAATAATGCCAGTGCATAATACTGACTGGTCATAGCAGCCCATCTTGCTGAAGGAATATTATTAATACTTTCTTTTTTTGAAAGTTTAAATTTTTCAGCCTTTTCATCACTCAGATAATAAATTAAATTTTCTCTTTCTGGCATTTCAGAAAAAAAACCAGGTGAAACTCTTATGAAATATCTGTCCAGTAACAATTCATCTACTTTAGAATTAATTCTGAGCAATAATTCAAAACCGTTATTTTCATGAAATTGAAAATTAAAGTACATATCAAATTTTTCATATTCAAAGAAATATTGTATTTCAGAATTATTGTTCTGACTAATTTTGTATATACCTTTTTCAAGATTTGAGTTTTCATTTGTTGAAGAAGAACCCACTTCAAAAAATAAATAATTTTTAAAAACCTGTTCCTTTATACCATTTACAGTGATAAAACCTTCTTCGATAAGAGGTTTTTCCTCACTGAATACAAGCTCAACATTACTAGCATTTATAACAGGTTGAGCATTAACATTAATAATAAAAAAGCAGAAAATTACAAAATAAATTATTGTTTTCAGGGATTTATTAGTTAACAGGGTCGTATCCTCCTTTAAAAAAATTGTTACATCTTAATATTCTCAATGTTGATTTAAGAATTCCTTTAATAAAACCATATTTATTTATACTTTCTATTGCATAATCAGAACAGCTTGGGTAAAAACGACAGCAGTTTCCAAGATATGGACTGAGTAGTTTTTTATAGATATTAATCAGTAAAATAATGAAGTTACTTAAATATTTATTCATATAAGTTCTAATAATTTTTTCTTAATAAAGTTAAAATTAATCTCTTCTTTTTCAAATTTTCCAACAATAATTAAATAAAAATTTTTTTCATTTCCAAAATTGTTAATTATTATTTCTCTTATTATTCTTTTTATTCTGTTTCTTACAACTGCTTTCGGATATAATTTTTTTCTGACAGAAATGACTATTTTTAACTCCGTAAAATTCGATTTACGCAGAATGAAATAGTCATTTTTTATAAAGGCTGCTTTTTTCAGTAAGTCTTTTACCTGTTTTTCTTTCAGTTTGAATATTGTATTCAAAATTTAAGCACACAGGCTTTCTCTGCCCTTTTTTCTTCTTCTTTTAAGCACATTTCTACCATTTTTGGTAGCCATTCTTGCTCTGAAACCATGATCTTTTTTTCTTTTTCTATTGTTTGGCTGGAATGTCCTTTTCATAAAAATATTCCTCCTTAAAATTCACATAGTTTTTAATTTTTACCAGAAACTATATTGCATTGTCAAATTTTTTTTTATAAAATTATTAAAATATTAAAAAATATTTTATAAAAAGCTTTTGATTATTTAAAAACGTTTATAAAATAGTCTTCACCTTATTATACCTGTGTATTACGTGGATAACAAGTTCAACGCATTTATTGAAACCAAATTTAATCTATTCCAAATTGTGGAAAAAAAAATTTGATATTTGGATAAGTTAGGGGTAAAATCTTATCCACAACCTTGAAACAGTATATTTTTATAAAAAGTGTTTTTTAGAGCCAGTTTGGACTGTGGATACAAAGAATGGCTTTAAAAAGCAAAAAAATTTAAAAAAACGTTACGTATAAACTATCCACAGTTGTGGATTAATCTGTGGATAAAACGGAAAAGAAGGGACAGCTATGGGTTTATCAAAAAAGAAACAATGGGAATTATTTGAAGAACAGCTCAGATACGAAATTGAAAAAACAGGAACACCGGTTCTTCTGAAACAGGTTTTGGTAGGGGATTTAGTAAATAACGAACTAAATATACTTGTAAGAGATAATTATACTAAAAACAGCATTGAAAGAAGATTTTTAAAAAATCTTCTGGAATTTCTAAACAAATACGAAGAATATAAATTGGTTAATTCAATTAAGTTTATAGTTAATCCTGATAAATTTACTCTTGAAGATTATAAAGAACAGCCAGTTTCTGACTTTGGAGATAATTCCAGACAGGAAGAAGTTACTCATAATCTCAATGAAAAATATACTTTTGATTCTTTTGTAGTAGGTTCAAGTAATGAACTTGCACATGCTTATGCAGTTGCAGTTGCAAAAGAACCAGGAACTAAAAGTAACCCTCTTTTTATCTATGGGGGTTCTGGTCTTGGTAAAACTCATCTGATGCAGGCTATAGGTCACTACATATTTAATAAATCAAGAAAAAAAAGAGTGACTTATGTTTCAACAGAAGAATTTACAAACGATTTTATTGAATCAGTTCAATCAAACAGAATTAACAAATTCAGAGAAAAGTACAGAAAAATTGATGTGCTTCTTATAGATGACATTCAGTTTCTTACAGGAAAAGAGCAGACACAGAATGAGTTTTTTCACACATTCAATGTTTTGTATGAAGAGAAAAAACAGATAGTGCTCACCTCGGATAAACCACCGGCAAAACTGGATAAACTTGAAGAAAGACTGGTTTCAAGATTTAAAGCTGGTCTTATTGCCGATATTCAAAAACCAAATCTTGAGCTCAGAACTGCAATTTTACAAAAAGAGGCAAAAAAATTAAACATAGTGATAAGCAATGAATTAATAGAACATATTGCTTCTAAAGTAGTTTCAAATATTAGAGAACTTGAAGGTGCATTTAATACAGTTGTCAGCTATCGTTCAATTACCGGAAAAGAACTCACAGAAGATATTATTGATAACTTACTTAAAGATTTTGTTTCTGATAAAATTAAAAAAGTTTCAATAAATGATATTCAGAAGGAAGTTGCAGACTATTATTCAGTTGATTATGATGATCTTTTATCACAGAAAAGAGATAAATTTTTAATAATTCCAAGACAGATGGCTATGTATTTATCAAGAGATCTTACTGGAAGTTCTCTTCCACAGATTGGAAAAGAGTTTGGAAAAAAAGATCATACAACTGTGCTTCATGCATGTAAAAAAATTGAACAGATTATTAATGAAGATGAAGATTTTAAAAAAGCTTTTCAGGAAATAAGAAGAAGTTTACTGGAAAATTAAAAATTATGATTTTAAAAAGTTTGTTTGTTAAAAATTTCAGAAATATTGAGGAAGAACAGTCTGATTTTTCAGAAAATTTTAATATTTTTTTTGGAAAAAACGGTCAAGGAAAAACAAATTTTATTGAAAGTATTTATTTTTCAGGTATGAGCAAATCTTTCAAAACAAGAAATTTTAACGATATTATAATGAATCAGGATAAAAAAAACAGCATATATACAAGTGGAATTTTCTATTATAATAAAACAGTGAAAAAAATTGAAAATAAAATAGATAACAGTAGCAGAGAGCTTATGGTAAACAGTTTGGCAACAGATTTTTCCGAACTGCTGAATTATAACAGTTTTATAACATTTTTACCAGATGATTTAAGAATAATCAAAGGTGAACCAGGTTATAGAAGAAAATTTCTCAATGAAACGGCAAGTTTTATTTATCCAGGATATTATCCAGCTTTACTTAAATATTCAAAAATTCTTCTTAACCGTAATATGCTCCTGAAAAAAAGACAGAATTACAGAATATGGGATGAAATGTTTATTGAAACAGCTAATTATATACTTGATAAAAGAAAAAAAGTAATCGAAGAGTTCTGTAAAGAATTTTCCAGAATTTATTCAGTTATTGCTGATAATGATACTGAATTAAAAATTGATTACAGAGGACATGATAATATAGATCAGAAAATAGTTGATAAAAACAGGCTTAAGGATGAATCTTTGGGTTATGTAAGTTTTGGTCCGCACAGAGATGATTTAATAATAAAAATGGATAATTTTAATGTTAAAAATACAGCCTCACAGGGACAGATTAGAACATTAGTGCTTACTATGAAAATAGCACAGACACTGACTATTGAAAAAATAAAAAAAGATAAGCCAGTTATAATTCTTGATGATGTATTATCAGAACTGGATATAAACCGACAAAGAAATCTGATAAATTTATTAAGTGATAAGGGGCAGATTTTTATTACAGCCAACGATATAAATAAAAATATAATAGAACTTATGGAAAATTATAAAATTTTTCATATAAGAGAGGGAAAAATTGAAAGGAAACAGCAAATTCTTAAAGCCGGATGAAATAATTGAAAACCGACAGTTTTCCAGTTTGTTTAAAAACAGTGGAAAATTCAGAGGACGTTCCTTTTTTAAAATTTTGAAAAACTGGCCAGTAATTGCAGGCAAAGAACTTAAAGATATAATTACAGTAAAAAAACTTGAAAATGATATTCTTTATCTTGTTGTTCAGAATTCAAGTTGGCTTCAAAATGTTTCTTTCATGAAAGATATGTTGAAAAAAAAAGTTTTAGAAATAGATTCAAAAATAAAAGATATAAAATTTGAAGTAAAAAAAAGAGGTAAAACACACTCATTTGAAGATTTCAGCATTGATTATACAAATATTTTTTTAAATCAGAATGAATTACAGCAGGCTGAGAAAATGACAGAACATATTGAAAATCCTGAGCTGAAAGATAAACTTAGAGGTCTTTATATTAAAAAACTCAAATATGAAAAATATTGTGTTGAAAATGGATATAAAATTTGCAAAAATTGTAAATCAGTTTATAATGGAAAAAAATGTGACAGGTGCGGAGTAGAATAAAATGTACGTTGATATAGGGTGGGAAGAATACATCAGACTTAAAAATATTATTGGGGTTTTTAAAAAAGAAAATTCTAAAATTACAGTTGATGCTCCCTCAAAAAGAGTAAGATATGATAAAGAAGTTAAATCAGTTATACTTACAAAAAAAGGACAGATTAGAATACCAATTCGCTCTGAAACAATTGCAAAAAGAGTTAACTTTAGAAACGGAGGAATAGATGGAAAATGAAAAAAAAATAAACAGTTACAGCGCTCAGCAGATTGAAGTGCTGGAAGGTCTTGATCCTGTAAAAAAACGACCTGGAATGTACATAGGTTCAACAGGACCAACAGGACTTCACCATCTTGTTTATGAAGTTGTGGATAACTCAATTGATGAAGCACTGGCAGGTTACTGTGATACAATAGAAATAATTCTTCACGAAGATGGAGCAGTATCAGTAGAGGATAATGGAAGAGGAATTCCTGTTGATACTCATGATAAAAGTGGTAAATCTGCACTTGAAGTGGTAATGACCGTACTTCATGCAGGTGGAAAATTTAATAATTCAAGTTATAAAATCTCAGGCGGTCTTCATGGTGTTGGTGTTTCTGTTGTTAATGCACTTTCAACTACTTTAGAAGTTACTGTTAAAAGAGATGGATATATTCATCATCAGGTTTTTAAAGAAGGTGTTCCTCAGTCTAATGTTGAAAGAACAGGAGAGACCACAGAAACAGGAACAATGGTAAAATTCTATCCAAATCCTGATATTTTTGAAACTGTGGAATTTTCGTTTGATTATCTTTCTAAACGTATAAGAGAACTTGCTTTTTTAAATAAAGGAATAACACTTATAATAAGAGAGCCAGCTACTGAAAAAGAACATGTTTTTAAATATGATGGTGGAATTAAATCCTTTATTGAATTTCTGAACAAAGGAAAAACTTCACTTAATGATGTTTTTTATTTTGAAAAGGAAGAATCAAATGTTGTTGTTGAAGTGGCCCTTCAATATACAGATAAATATGTAGAAACACTTTATTCTTTTGTAAATAACATTAATACAATAGATGGTGGTTCTCATCTTACAGGTTTTAAAAAAGCTATTACTCGTGCGGTAAATGATTATCTGAAAACCATGGGTGATAAATATAAAAATTATAACCTTTCAGGGGATGATGTCAGAGAAGGAATAACAGCTATTATAAGTGTTAAAGTTCCAAACCCTGAATTTGAAGGTCAGACAAAAACTAAACTGGGTAACCCTGAAGTTGAAGGAATAGTATCAAGTTTATTCTTTTCAGCATTTAATACTTTTATGGAAGAAAATCCAAAAGTAGCAAGACAGATTGTTGATAAATGTGTAAGTTCACTTAATGCAAGAGAAGCTGCAAGAAAAGCAAGAGAACTCACAAGAAGAAAAAATGTACTTGAAAACTCAACTTTGCCTGGTAAACTTGCTGACTGTTCGGAAAGAGATGCTTCCAAAGCCGAATTGTATATTGTTGAAGGTGATTCTGCGGGTGGTTCTGCCAAACAGGGCAGAAACAGAAGATTTCAGGCTATTCTTCCACTGAGAGGTAAAATACTTAATGTAGAAAAAGCAAGATTGGATAAAATTCTATCCAATGAAGAAATTAAAACACTGATTACAGCAATTGGAGCAAACATTGGTGAGGAGTTCAATCCTGAAAAACTCAGATATCATAAAATTGTAATCATGACAGATGCGGATGTTGATGGAGCTCATATCAGAACACTTCTTCTTACATTTTTCTTCAGATATATGAAACCTCTTATAGAAAACGGGTTTGTTTATGTTGCAAGACCTCCTCTTTACAAAATCAAGTCAGGTAAAGAAGAACAGTATGCATATTCAGATATTGAAATGAAAACAATAACAGGACAGATTGGTGACAGATATAATATTCAAAGATATAAAGGTCTTGGTGAAATGAATCCTGAACAGCTATGGGAAACTACCATGAATCCTGAGAATAGAATTTTTTCCAAGATAACTTTGGAAGATGCTTACGAAGCAGAAGATATTTTTTCAACTCTGATGGGTGATGAAGTTGAGCCAAGAAGAGAATTTATACAGAAATATGCAAAACAAGTAAAAAATCTTGATATATAGGTGGAAATATGGATATCAATAATATTGATAAAATGGAAAAAATTTACATTGAAGACATAATGAAAGATTCTTATATGGATTATGCAATGAGCGTAATCGTATCAAGAGCGCTTCCAGATGTTAGAGACGGGTTGAAACCAGTTCACAGAAGAATTCTTTTTGCTATGAATGATCTGGGAATGCAGTCAAATAAACCTTATAAAAAATCTGCAAGAATTGTCGGTGACGTGCTTGGTAAATATCATCCACACGGTGACTCTTCGGTTTACGATGCCATGGTTCGTATGGCTCAGGATTTTTCATCAAGATACTGTTTTGTTGATGGTCATGGAAACTTTGGGTCAGTTGACGGTGATTCAGCAGCGGCAATGAGATATACAGAAGTCAGAATGGCAAAAATCACTGAACACATGCTTTCTGATATTGATAAAGAAACAGTTGATTTTACACTTAATTTTGATGAATCCTTAAAAGAACCTACAGTGCTTCCGGCAAAAATCCCAGCACTTCTTGCAAATGGAGCTTCAGGTATTGCAGTTGGTATGGCAACAAACATTCCTCCACATAATCTTGGAGAATTAATTGACGGAATAATAGCGTTGATTGATAATCCTACTCTTGAAAATCCTGACCTTAATGAATATGTTAAAGGACCAGATTTTCCAACAGGTGGAATAATTATGGGCAGAGAAGGTATTAAATCTGCTTATAATACTGGAAGAGGGAAGGTTAAAGTAAGAGCAAAAGCTGAAATTGAAGATAAAAAAGGAAAAGAAACAATTATTGTTACAGAACTTCCTTATATGGTCAACAAAGCAAATCTTATTGAAAAAATAGCAAATCTTGTTAAAGAAAAGAAAATAGAAGGAATAAGTGATATAAGAGATGAATCAGACAGAGATGGAATGAGAATAGTAATTGAAGTCAAAAAAGATGGTAATTCAAATGTAATTCTTAACAATCTTTATAAATATACTGAAATGCAGAATACTTTTGGAATTATATTTCTTGCTCTTGTTGATAATGTTCCAAAACTTCTGACTCTAAAAGATATGCTGGAACATTTTGTTGAGCACAGAAAAGTAGTTATTATCAGAAGAACAAATTATGAGCTCAGAAAAGCTGAAGAAAAAGCCCATCTTTTAGAAGGACTCATAATAGCTCTTGATAATATTGACGAAATAATAGCACTTATAAAAGCTTCGAGAGATACTGAAAGTGCAAAAAATGAGCTTATGGAAAGATTTACTCTGTCTGAAGTTCAGGCAAAAGCAATTCTTGAAATGAGACTTCAGAGATTGACAGGGTTAGAAAGAGATAAAATTCTGAAAGATTATGAAGAAACAAAAGCACTTATTGAAGAATTAAAATCAATTCTTGCTTCAACTCAGAAAATTTTAAATATTATTAAAACTGAACTTATTGAAATCAGAGATAAGTTTGGTGATGCAAGAAAAACTGTAATAGGCAGAAGTATGGAAACTATAGAAGATATAGATTTAATTCCAAACGAAAAAGTGGTTATTACAATCACAAGAGAAGGATATATTAAAAGTATTCCAATAGATACTTACAAAGCTCAGAAAAGAGGAGGAAAAGGCATAATTGGTGGAAAGCTCAAAGAAGATGATTTTGCAGAAAGTCTTCTTGTTGCAGAAACTCACGATTATCTTATGTTCTTTACCAACAGTGGTAAAACTTTCCTTAAAAGAGCATTTGAAATTCCGTTCTCTTCAAGACAAGCTAAAGGAAAAGCTATTGTAAACTTCCTTCAACTTGAAAAAGAAGAAGAAATTAATGCTGTAATTCCTGTTCAGGAATTTTCACCTGAGCTGAATGTTGTAATGGTTACTCAGAAGGGCGTGGTTAAAAAAACCAGTCTGGAAAATTTTTCAAACATCAGAAAAGGTGGAATTATAGCAATTAGACTTGATGACGGTGATGATTTAAAACAGGTAATGCTAACTAATGGGAAAATGGATATTATTATCGCGACAAAATTTGGTAAAGCAATTCGTTTCAGCGAAGAAGATGCAAGACCTCAGGGAAGAGCAACAAGAGGGGTAAGAGGTATAACACTGAAAAAAGGTGATGAAGTTATAGGAGCATGTGCAACAGATGATTATTCTAAAAGTCTTCTTACCATAACAAGAAACGGTTATGGTAAACGTACAACTATTGACAATTACAGACTTCAAAAAAGAGGTGGTTCTGGTACGATTAATTTAAAAGTAAATCAGAAAACAGGAGAAGTTATCAGTGTAAATGAAGTAACTGAAGATGATGAACTATTATTAATCAGTAAAGATGGAATGATTATCAGAACTAAAATAAGAGATATAAGAAGTCTTGGAAGAGCAACACAGGGAACAATAATAATGCGACTTAATAAAGATGACCTTGTGGTAGCCGGTGAAATTATTAAAAAAGAAGACCAGGAAGATGAAGAATAGCCGATAAATATAACAGGGGTCTGAGCAGTAAAATTTTGCTGAAAGCAAAATTGGACGGCCTGACCCCTTATGAAACGCGAATACAACGCGAATGAAACGGGAATAAACCGCGTATAAACCGCGAATGAAACGGGAATAAACCGCGTATAAACCGCGAATAAACCGGGAATGAAACGCGAGAGAACCTTATGAAAAAGATTGTATATCTTGATCAGGAAGAAAGAAAAAAAAGAATAAATAAAATAATGGTCAAAGTTTCAAATAAAGCTTTGATTGTTGGGCTATTTATAATTATTTTTGGAATTATGACATTTTTTAAATTGAATTATACAACAATAACAACATTAAAATACAGAGCGCACGAAAGAGAACAGGAAGTTGCATTAATGCAGAAAAAAGTAGATGAATTAGAAAAGAGAATTGAAGAATTAAATACGCTGGAAGGTGTTGAAAAAGAAGCCAGAGAAAAACTTTCAATGGTAAAAAAAGGCGAAAAAATAATAAAGCCAGTTATAAAAAAGAATGAATAATAAATTCAGTGTAATTGTAATAGGTGCAGGTCATGCAGGCTGCGAAGCAGCACTGGCAACAGCCAGAATGGGATATAAAACACTTCTTTCAACCATAAATATGGATACAATTGGTCTTATGCCATGCAATCCTTCAATAGGTGGACCCGGAAAAAGTCATCTTGTTTACGAAATAGATGCTTTAGGCGGTGAAATGGCAAGAAATACAGAAAAATCCTATCTTCATATAAAAACATTAAACAGATCAAAAGGACCGGCAGTCA
>JBAZDD010000045.1:0-10824 GCA_041654635.1 Candidatus Muiribacteriota bacterium | reverse complement strand
AATCACTGAAATTTTCAAAAAATCCGCTTATTTTCTATTATCGTGGGTTGATTAATGAAGGTATGGGGAATCGTGACCAGGCTATTGAGGATTTAGAGAAATTTGTAACTTTTTTTCCTGTGTCTTATAAAGGTTATTATAATTTATATATGCTTTACAGAGATGTTAATGAAGAAAAAGCACAACATTATTTTGAATTATATAATATTTTTGTTGAGTTACAGATTGAACACGCTGAGTTTTAACCTACGTTTCATACGCGTTTTATTCGCGTTTCATTCGCGATTCATACGCGTTTCTCCCGCGACTTTGTACGCGATTCATACGCGTTTTTAAATGTGGTCGGTAAAATTTGATTTTTTTAATTGTCGCTGTTAAAATACAGAAAACTTTAATTGAAAGTTTTAAATTTTATATTGAGGAGTATCGGATGAAATTCAGAAATTTAAGTGTTTTAGTTTTAATTGTTGCAATGATTTTTACAGGATGTGGCCAGAAAGAAACAACTACTGAAGTAAAAGCTTCTGATTCTAATAAAGGTAATGTTTCATCTTCATTACAGGGAGCGCCTGGTGATGTGCTCGCTAAATTCGACGGTGTTACAATAACAAGAGCAGATTTTATGAGTGAAATCGAAAAAATTCCTGCTGAACAGAAAGCTGGATTACTATCTTCTCCTGAAGGTCTTGCAAATCTATTTGAAAGATTTGTAGAATTTAAAATAGTAACAAAAAAAATTGAAGATACTGGCTATATTAATACAATAGCAAATGAAATTGAAGCTATAAAAGAAAATCTGGTTGTTGAAAAATTTGTTGAATTAAAAAGAGCTGAACTTTCAAAAAATATTAAAATAACAGATGCTGAAATTGAATCTTTTTATAAAAATAATGAGCAGGAATTTGTTGGGGAAGAAGAAGTTCACGCTTCACACATATTAATTGCGGATGGCGATGGAGCTAAAGAAAAATTATTAGATATTAAAAAAGAAATTACAAGTGGCAAAATCAGTTTTGAAGAAGCTGCTATGAATTATTCAACATGTCCATCTAAAGCTCAGGGTGGGGATTTAGGTTTTTTTGGAAGAGGAAGAATGGTTCCTGAATTTGAAAAAGCTGCATTTTTACTATCAAAAGGTCAAATTTCAGATCCAGTTAAAACTCAGTTTGGTTGGCATCTAATTCTTTGTAATGATACAAAAGATGGAAAAACTGCCTCTCTTGCAAGTGTTAAAACCCAGATTCAGAAAAGATTAAGTGATGAAAAAGTTGAACATGCTTTTGAAGAATGGAAAGAAAGTGTTATGTCAAAAGCTGACTTGAAAATAGATTTAACTAAAAAAGATGCAGTTATTGTTAATGGTAAAGTTGTTGCAACAAATGATGAGATAGATGCAGAAATTAATAAACTTCCAGAATATATGAGAGAATATTATGGAATGGCTGAAAATAAAATTGCTATTGCTGAAATGATTGCTGAAAAACAGATTTATTTTGAAGAAGCTAAAAAAATCAATCTTCATGAGGATAAAACAATTCTTGCAAGTTTGACTGACAATATGAAAAATTATGTTTTCAATAGATATATAACAGATTTTATTTCAGAAAAATCAGTTGTAACTGATGCAGAATTGAATGAATATTACAAAAATAACAATAAAATGTATTCTGGAAAATTTATTTTCCTTTCAAAAATGGATAAAGATATTGATACAATAAATAATATTATTGCGGAAATTGAAAAAAGAGCTCAGAAGGAAGATTTTGACGTTCTTATAAAAGAATATTCTGATGACCCATCAGCTCAGGATGGCGGTGATTTAGGTCAGTTCATGAAAGATGATATGTTCCCAGCACTTGCTGATAAAATTGGAATTACAACAAAAGGTGGAACAACAGGATTTGTTGAACTTCCAGACGGTTTTGCAAATATAAAAATAGTTGATATGCAGGAAATGCCTCTTGAAACCATTCGTGAAAGACTGCTTTCAAAACTTAAATCTCAGAAACAAAATGATGCTTATGATGATTTTATGGAATCTATAAGAGCTGAGTACAATCTGGAAATTATGGGTGAAAATATTTAATGCAGCAGTTGCTTGATATAATGAAAAAGCTTCGCAGTGAGAATGGTTGTCCGTGGGACAGAGAACAGACCTTTGACTCACTGCGTGAGTTTTTAATTGAAGAAGCTTATGAGCTTGAACAGGCAATAAGAGAAGGGAACGAAAAAGAACATTGTGAGGAATTAGGCGATTTACTTCTTCAGATAGCTTTTCAATGTGTCATAGCAGAAGAAGAAAATCTGTTTAATTATAATGATGTAGAAAGTGGTATATGTCATAAATTAATTGAACGTCATCCTCATGTTTTTGGTCAGCAGAAAGTTAATACAAGTGAAGATGTTTTAAAAATCTGGAATAAAAATAAAAAGAAGAAAAAGGGAAGTGTGATTTCAGGAATTCCAGAAAATCTGCCTTCTCTGATGAAAGCTTCTAAAGTAATAAAACGTCTTAAAAATCTTGATGAAAATCATGAGTTTCATGATAAAACAACTTTGAATTTTGATATTAACCAGAATAATCTGGGTGAAATTTTGTTTAAAATATGTTTAGAAGCCTCTAACCAAAATTTAAATCCAGAAGACGAATTGAATAAATATATTAAAAACGCGTGTGAAACGCTGATGGAACGCTGATGGAACGCGGGTAAAACGCGGGTGAACCTTAAAGGCAAAAAACAAAAATAATTAAGTGAAAATACGGGTGAAACGGGTGTTAAGGAGGGATTTTGAAAGATAAAAAAAACTTTGATATAACTCAGTTAAAAAATATTGCAGAAGATTTTTCAAATACTCATGCTACTTCAATATATGTAAAAAACGGAAAAGAAGAGATTAAACTAAAAAAAAATAACACTGTTATATTTTCAGAGCAGAGTTTTCAATTTGAAAACACAGAAAAATCCGAAAATTCAAATATAACTGAAGAAAAAAATATTTACATAGAAGCTGAAAGAGTTGGCAAGTTTTTTTCTGCACATGCACCTGACTCTCCTGACAGAATAAAAAATGGAAGTATTGTCGCAGGTGGTGAAAAGGTTGGAAATATTGTATCTATGGATGTAATTTATGATGTTTTTGCTCCATTTGATGTAAAAATCAAAGAAATAATGATAGAAGATGGAAATATGGTAGAATATGGACAGGCATTATTCTGTATTCACCCTTTAGAGGATTAAACTTATGTTTAAAAAAATATTAATCGCAAATCGTGGAGAAATCGCTGTAAGAGTTATTCGCGCGTGTAAAGAGCTTGGTATAAAAACAGTTGCAGTTTATTCTAAAGCAGATAAATTTTCTTTACACAGAATGATTGCTGATGAAGCAATTTGTATTGGTGAAGCTGCAAGTATTGATTCTTACCTTTATATACCTAATATAATATCTGCTGCTGAATTAACTAATTCAGATGCAATCCATCCAGGTTATGGCTTTTTATCAGAAAATCAGAATTTTGTAGAGATTTGTGAAGCTCATGGTATTAAATTTATTGGACCTTCAATATCTGTAATGATGAATATGTCTGATAAAGCTATGGCTAAAAAAATAGCAAGAGAAGCTGGAGTGCCTGTGCTTCCGGGAAGTGAAGGTACGGTAGCTGATATAAATGAAGCTCTTACCATTGCAAAAGAAGTAGGTTATCCAGTAATAATTAAAGCTTCTTTCGGTGGTGGTGGCAGAGGGATGAGAATTGCTAAAAACGCTGAAGAATTGGCATATTTTTTTGATATTGCAGCTTCAGAAGCAATGTCTGCGTTTGGAAACAGCTCAGTTTATATTGAAAAATTTGTTGAAAATCCAAAACATGTTGAAATTCAGATTTTAGGTGATGGAAAAGGTAAAGCAGTTTATCTTTTTGAAAGAGATTGTTCAGTTCAGAGAAAACATCAGAAACTTATTGAAGAATCACCTTGTCCAGTATTGTCGCAGCAGCAGAGAGAAAAAATCTGTCAGGCAGCTGCAAACCTTGCCTCAATGATAAAGTATGAAGGGGCAGGAACGCTTGAATTTTTATATGAAAACGATGAATTTTATTTTATGGAAATGAACACAAGACTTCAGGTTGAACATCCTGTGACTGAAATGGTTACAAGTGAGGATTTGGTTAAATGGCAGATTTTGATTGCAGCAGGTCATCCTCTTACTCTTGAAAGCAAAGACTTAAAACTTAATGGTCATGCAATTGAATGTAGAATAAATGCTGAAAATCCTGAATTGAATTTTATGCCTGATGCCGGAAAAATTGAAGAACTTATTTTTCCTGGTGGACCAAATGTGAGAATAGACAGTTTTATTTATAATGGGTTCACAATTCCACAATATTATGATTCTATGATAGCTAAACTTATTGTGTGGGGAAAAGACAGAAACGAAGCGATTGCAAGAATGAAAAGAGCACTTGGTGAGTTTAAAGTAGAAGGTTTTTCTACAACAATATCCTTTCATAATAAATTGATGGATAATAAAGAGTTTTTAAGTGGAAAATATACAACAAAACTACTTGAAAAAAATGAATGATGCTTTTTCAGTTTCTTCACTTAATTCATATATAAAGAAACTTTTAGAACAGGATGATTTATTATATGATTTAAAAGTTGAAGGTGAAATTTCTTATTACAAAATCCATACTTCCGGGCATATATATTTTGCTCTCAAAGATGAAAATTCGTTTATAAAATGTGTTTTATTTAAAGGAAGTTATCGAGGAAATCCTCCTGAATTTTTTTCTGGTGATAAAGTTGTTGTAAGAGGTAGTGTTGGAGTATATTCTCCGCGAGGAGAGTATCAGATATATGCAAGAGTAATACAGAAGTCAGGTACTGGTGATTTATATCAGAAATATATTGAACTTAAAGAAAAACTTGAAAAAGAAGGACTTTTTTCAAAGGAAAATAAAAAAGAAATTCCTCAGATTATTAACCGTATTGGCATTGTTTCTGGTAAGACAGCGGCTGGTTTTAAAGATATGGTTAAAATTCTCCAAAATGAAAACTTTGATATTATTTTAAAAAATTCACGTGTGCAGGGTATTGGTGCAGGTGTTGAAATAGCTAATGGAATTAAAAAATTAAATGAGTATGGTAATGTTGATGTAATAATTATTGGAAGAGGTGGCGGTTCAATAGAAGATTTGTGGTGTTTCAATGAAGAAGTTGTTGCAAGAGCAGTTTATGAAAGCAGAATTCCTGTTATATCAGCTGTTGGGCATGAAATAGATATTGTCATAAGTGACCTTGTTGCAGATTTGAGAGCAGAAACACCAACCGCGGCAGCAGAATTTCTCGTTAAAAGAAAAAATCAGTTAAGACAGAATTTTAATAAAATCAAAATAAGATTGATTTCAGATGTAAGGAAAAATCTTTTATTTGCAAGAAAAAATCTTGAAATAACAGGTGTTTTTAAACTTAAAAATGCTGTAAATCAGAGTATTTTTAATTATAGAAATAAATGTGAAAAATTTAGAAAATCTCTTATAGGATTCAAATCAAAATTGAATGAAAATTCTTTGAAAATTGATTATACCCGCGAAAAAATTATTGGTGGATTAAGATTGACTTTAGACAAGTATTATAATAGACTTAAATTTGCTGGAACCACTCTTAATCTTTCTAATCCTGAAAATATGCTTGATAAAGGGTATGCAATTATAAAAAAAGATAATAAAATATTAAAAAGTGTAAAAAACTCCAGAATTAATGATATAATTGAAATAACATTAAAAGATGGAAAGCTTGAAGCGGGAATAAAGAGTAAAAAAGTGAGAAGTGAGTAAGTGAGAAGTGAGCAAGATAAGAGCGTAATCAGTGATGAGTAATGAGTGATCCGAAAAAAAAAGCAAAAACGCTTTTACCTTCAAGTCTTACTCACTCATTAACTTACTTACTTACTGCTCTAACTGTTGATGATAGTCAACTTTACTGACACCGGTAGGTGTCTTTACATTGCTGAAAGCCATCACATCGCACTGTAAGTGCTATTACACTTCGCAAAAGCGAAGTCTAGGGGAGGAAATAATGAATAATTTTGTATTAAAAAATGTAAATCTGTTTAATTTTAAAAATGGTAAGTTAAACTATGATGGGTTGAAAAACATAACTGTAAAAGATGGTAAAATAAATGAAAATGCTGATACAGCAGGTTTAAAAATTATCGATGTTGAAGGAAGAGTAGGATTTCACGGTTTAACCAATTTTCATCATCATATTTACTCACAACTATCAAAAGGTATGCCTGTAAGTGGTGATTTCAGTAATTTTGTTAAAATACTTGAAAATATGTGGTGGAAGCTTGATAAAGTGCTTTTTAAGGAAGCGGTAGAATACTCAACTTCAATAGCTGCACTTGACTGTATTAAAAATGGTGTTACCACTGTGTTTGATCATCATGCTTCTTTTGATTTCATAAAAGGTTCTCTTTCAACAATGGGAGATATTCTTGAAAAATTTGGACTTGATAATGTAATGTGCTTTGAAACAAGCGATAGAAATGGTGAAGCAGTTTTAATGGAAAGTGTTGAAGAAAATATTGATTATATAAATAAAATCAAAAATAATTCAAAAAGAAAAGCGATGTTTGGACTTCATGCGCCATTTACATTATCTGATAAATCGTTAAAAATAATTCGTGAAAAAACACCAGAAAACACAGGGTTTCATTATCATCTTGCAGAAGATATTGCTGATGTTAAAGCTTCACTTGAAATAAATAAAATAGACATTGTTGACAGAATGACAGGATTTGACATGGTTAACAGTAAAACCATTCTTGGTCACTGTAATCATCTTACCGCTGAACAGTTTGCCAAACTTGAAAAATTTGGACCAGCTATTGCCCATAATCCAGAATCCAACATGAATAATGCAGTAGGTGCTGTAAATTATAAACTTTTTGAAAAAATGGAAAATATTAAATTTATTCCAGGTACAGACGGAATGTCAGCAAATGTTTTAAAAAGCATGAAAACAGCTTTTCTTTTATACAGACATAATAATAAAAATTCTGAAATAGGTTTTGAACTTTTTGACAGAATGCTCAGAAATTCAGCTCAATTCATGGAAACATATTTTCCTGGAAGCTGGAATATGAATTCAGGAAGTGTTGCAAATATAACAGTTTTTGATTATATACCATATACTCCTCTGACTCTTGATAATTTCATGGGACATTTAATTTATGGAATAACTGAAACCAGACCATATACAGTGATAAAAGAAAAACTTCTTCTTTCAGAAGGTAAAATTACTTTTGCTGATGAAGCTGAAATATGTCGCCAGGCTGTAAAAATTTCAGAAAAATTATGGGGGAAACTCTAAGAAATTTTTGTTAAAAAATAATGAATAAAATTTTAAACATTACATTATTATTAATTCTTTTTCTGGGACTTGGCTGTAATGTTGATAATAAAGAAATAATTAAATTTTTATATGACTCATCATCTGAAGATAATTATTTTCTTCAGCAGTCAGTTTTAAAATTTCAGAACAATAATAATGTAAAAGTGGAACTTGATTTTCAATCATTTCTGAGCTTGAAGCCTTATATTAATACTCTTTCAAAAAATGATATGCCTGATATGTTTTTAGGGGTAGGAGACTGGGGTGGAGAACTGTATCAAAAAAACATAATTAAAGAAATTAAATTTGATAAATTTTCTTCTGGAGAGTATTACCGATATGAAGATAAAAATATTGGAATAATTAAAAACATGGAATATCCAGTGTTTTTTTATTATGAGGATAAATTTTCTGATAAAGATAAACTGACACTGGATTATATTTTTTCAAATTTCGGGAATAATTTTGCCTATGATGCTAAAAATATGTACTTTCATGTTTTTTTGGCTTCATTTTTTTCAGCTGATTTTTTAAATAACAATTCTTTTGATTTTTCTGATAAAAATTTTATTAAATCAATTGAATTTTTAAAAAAATACGCAAAAGGAAAAATAACTGACAGTTTAAACTATGATGCAGTGGTAAATTTGTTTGCTGCAAAAAAACTTGATATAATTATTGATGGTTTGTGGAATTATAATCGTCATGTCAACAATGGGGCAAAAGTGCTTGAACTTTTTCCTGAAAAAGTTTTTTACGGGGCAAAAGTTTATTACGTATCAAAAAATACTTTAAACGATAAAATTACAGGCGATTTGATATTTTCTCTTTTAGAAGATGAAAAAAAAATAACCAGTGTTTTTGAAAATCCTGAGAATATTAATTTTTATCCATTGCCACAGTTTCCTGAAATGAATTTGTTCTGGCAGAAAGGGAATGAGTTGTTGTACAAAGCTCTTTTTGCTGATTAAAACAGGCTGGTGAATATGAAAGATTTCAATATTAAGAAAAAGTTGATGATTTATATCGGGAGTATTCTACTTCTTGCTTGTGTGCTTTTTGTAGTATTTTTTTCATATTTTTTCAATCAGAATTCCAGAATTCAGGTAGAGGAAAGTTTTAAAAATACACTGAAAATATATGAGAAAATTTTTGGTGAAGAAATCGAATTTATTCATACAATGAATACTGTGATTGTAAAAAATGAAGAACTTATAGAAAATGTAAAAAAAACAGATGATTTTGGAATATATGGTAAACTTGCTGATTTATTGAGGGATTTAAAACTTAATAATTATAAAACGGCGGTATTATTAATCAAGGCTAAAGACAGAATTGCAGTAATTCCAGGTGAATTCAATTATACAGTTCCAGTCGAATTAGCAGGAAATGAAAAAGGAATAGGGAAATTTTTTAAAGTAATTGAAAATAAACTTTTTTTTATATCTCAGGTTCCTTCCTATGATAAAGATGGAAGCCATGTTTTTTCCTGTTTCATGTTTGTTGAAATAGGTGATTTGTTTGTTAAAAACTTAAAAAATAAATTTGAGGATGAAATAGCTGTTGTAATAGATAACAACATTATTACAGAAACTTATGATGGGATTCTAATCAATTCAGAAAAATTGCTTACTCACAGTTACAGTATAACTGATAATCCACTTGCTGAAATTATTGTAGCAAAAGATATTTCATACATATCTGAGAATACAAGAAAATCTGGATTGATTATAATTCAGGTGTTCGGGGCTATATTTTTATTATCCTTATTTCTTGCTAACTATGCAGCTTTAAATTTTACCAGACCGATTTTAAATCTGTCCGGTTGTGCTTCAGAAATTGCTGGTGGAAACCTTGAAAAACCTGTTGAAAGGGAATGTAATGATGAAATTGGTGAACTTGCTTTTTCAATGGAAACTATGAGAAGCAGGTTAAAAGAAAATATTTACAATCTTAAAATAGCAAATAAAAATCTTGACAGAAGAGTGCATGAGCTGTCTGTTCTTAATAAATTGAATAATGAGCTTAATTATCTTCAGGATTACAAGCAGGTTTTCAGAGTTATTCTTAAAACTTTCATAATCAATCTGAATATTGAAAAATCATCTGTAATGCTTTTTGAACATGATAAACTCGTAAGTGTTGAAACTAATTTGAAAGGTGATTTTATTGATACTGTTCCTGTAATAAAAATTGATAAAGGGGAAGGAGCTGCCGGGAAAGCTTTTTTAAAAGAAAAACCAGTTGTTGTAAATCATGCTGAAAAAAGCAGAATTTTCAGCAGAGCGGATAAGTATAATCATATAAGAAATATTTTATGTATTCCTTTTTCTGTAAAAGATTCTGTTAAAGGAGTATTCAATCTTGTTAATATAAAACACATGTGGCAGAAAAAAGATGTTGAACTGGCTACACTGATTATAAATCAGGGATTACTTGCCATTGATAATGCAAGATTGTATGAGCTTGCAATCACAGATGGATTGACAGGTTTATATATACACAGATATTTTCAGATAAGACTGAATGAAGAAATTATGAAATCTCAGAGATTTTCAAAAAAACTCTGTCTTGCAATGATTGATATTGATTATTTTAAAAAATTCAACGATACCTACGGACATCAGGCAGGGGACAAGGTTTTGAAAATAGTTTCTGGATTAATAGATGATAATATAAGAAAAGGTGTTGATATTGCAGCAAGATATGGTGGTGAGGAATTTGCTGTTATCATGCCTGATACTGATATAACAGGAGCGTTGAAGTTTGCTGAAAGATTAAGAGAAAAAATTCAGAAAGAAGAATTATTTTATAACAATCAGAAACTTTCAGTTACAATAAGTTGTGGATTATCATGTTTTCCTGTTCATGCACTTGATTCGATGAAGCTTGTAATGACAGCAGATAACGCATTGTATGAATCAAAGGAAAATGGACGAAACAGAGTAACGGTCGCTGATGAAACAGTTATGAAACGCGGGTGAAACGGGAATGGAACGCGAGTGAAACGGGGATGAAACGGAGGATTTATGGTGATTTTTTTTAATTTTTTAAATGTTTTATTTAATCCGAAAAAATTTATTAATTATATTCAAAAACCAGTTTCTTTGAAAAAAGAAATATACATACCATTTGCTGTAATAATTTTTCTGTATGTTATCAATCATATAATTTTATCCCCAACTCTTCTTGAGTTAATATCCCGAGACATTTTTCTTTCAGGTGACAGTGTTACAGAATTTACAGCAAAAAAAATTGGCGGAAGTTTTTTCATGATAATAGTAACATCGATTACACTTTTATTTACAAGTGCATACTATCTTTTTTCAATGAATATTCTTACAAATAAAACAAAAATTAAATTTAATCAGATAATGAATCTTGTTGCTTATTCTTCATTAATATCATGGCTGGGGTCTTTTTTAGCTAT
>JBAZDD010000044.1:0-11099 GCA_041654635.1 Candidatus Muiribacteriota bacterium | reverse complement strand
CTATTGGAATTATTATACACAGTGACTGTATGCTTGCAGGTCATGGTCCAGGGGTTGCAACTCTTATGGCAGATGATGCAACCGGAGTGTTAAATCCGATTATTGATAAAAATGCCAATATAGGTCAAATGCTCAAAATTGGAATTTTTGAAAAAAAATAAATTTAATATGTAACATCTTAAATATTTTATAAGTATTAATGTTTGAAGAGGAGGCTTTAACTTATGAAAAGTCGAGTGTTTATTTATGTACTTATTATTCTGACAGTGCTCAATTTAACTCTGGCGGCTCAAACACAGAGAAAACTGATTGCCGGGAGAGTTAATCTGGCATATCTTATAATGTTTCATCCTGAGATGAGAGATTATATGCCTGAATATGAAAGATTTACTGCAACTCAATATCAGTTTGAAGGTACTGAACAACAGAGAATTACCAAAAGACTTGAACAAGCGGAACTTACAAAACAGGAATTTGAAAAAATTGAAAGAGAATCACAGAGAAAAAGAGAAGAACTTTCCAAAAAAAATGATGAACTTACAGAAGTCACAGCTAAACTGAATTCTGAGTTATTTCAGGCTAATGCAAAATTTCGTGAAGAGATGAGAAATCTTGAATTTACAGAAGTTGCAAAAAAAGAAAGGGAAAGAGAAGCTGAGATTCAGAAAATCGAGCTTAAATATCAGGCGCAGATTACAAAATTAAATAATGAAATTGCTAAAATAAATCAGGAACTTGACAATGATGATATGGTAAAAAGACAGCAGGCAGCGGCTGTTCAAATGGAATCAGGAGAACTTTTTCTTGATTTTGAGTCATCAGTTGCAAAAGCTTCAAAAATTATTGAGTCTATTCAGGCATCTGTTAATGAAGTAATAGCAAAAAAGAAATATGACATAGTTTTTAACTCCTCCCTTTACTCTCCACTTGGGAAAATTAAAAACCTTCTTACTTATGAAAGAGTTTTTAAAAGTGAAGCTCATGGTCCAGTAGGTGGAGCACTTGAATCTCTTGATTTTGGTGATGAAAATATGACTGATGAATTCAATACACCGCTTCACAGTTTGCTTGACAGTGATAAGGAAGAAGATATTTTCTCATTTTATGCACAAAGGTATAACAATATTGAAAATATCTCACGAGTGTTTTTTGTTCCAATTCTTGACAGTCTTGTTGCCTATGGACCGGCGGTTGAAATGAGAGAAGATATAACAAAAGAGGTTTTAACGCTCATCTTCGATAAATATAAAGTAAGAGAATTTGAAAGACAGGTTACTATGAAAGTTTTTGATATGATTCAGGAAGAAGATTAAGAAGATGAAATATAAAAAAAAGGGGGGATTATTATGTTCAGAAAAAATATGATTTTTATTCTGACAATATTCCTTGTTTCAATAGCCAGTTTTGCAAATGCTGACTATACTGATAATGTCGAAACAGCATATGTTTTTATAAACTCTGTTGTTTTCGATCAGAAAGGGGCAAAAGTACTTGATTTTACGAATCTTTATGATTTGGAAAATCAGTTTCCGACAAGTTATAAAAATGCAGTAAACGTATCAAGTCCTGCCAATGCTGTGGGGTGTAATTTTAATAATTATGCCACAGTGCATGATGGTGGTTCTATTGTTATGGTGCTGCCATACTATCCTTTTGATGCTCAGCAGATAAATGTTTATTTTGGTTACAGACGAAGAGTAAAAAAAGGTAAAGGTAAATCTACAAAATGGGAATATGTATGGGATGTTGAAAGAATAACACCTTCAAAAGAAGGGGTTCAGATTCATACATTTAAAAACCAGAATAAACGTGGTAATCAGGAAATTGTTCTTGAAGTCCGCGGTAGAGAAGTTGTAATAAGAAATCATGGTCAGGCGGTAACAGGTGGTTTCTTATGGTGGAAGAAAAAAAGTGAACTGCCTATGTATCTTCAGGTAGTTGAGATGAAAAATGTTAAAATACCGAGATCTTTTCCAAAAATCGCTGTTGATGGTAATCATAATATATATAATGTTTTAAGAAAAAAAGGTAATTACAAAGCCAAAGGTAATAATCTTTTTGGAAGAGAACTTTTTCTTGAAGTATATAAGAATGGTTCTTCTAAAATGTTTGAGGTAAGTGTTGGTGAAGAAATTTTCAGACAGACCGGGGCAAATGTTTATGAACCAGCTGGCGAAAGACTTAACCCAGTTGTGTCATTATCAATAAATCCTCAGGCTGACAGAATTTATCTTCACAGTAATTTACCAAGCTCACTTCTTTACACTTATGATATTGCAAATAGACAACTTAAAGAGCAGAAACTTGGGTTTACACCAAAACACATGAGAGTTTCAACAAAAAATAGAGAAGAAGACTGGATTCATTATTCAATGGCCGAAGGATTGTCTGTTGCAGAAACATGGGGACCAGAGCAGGCAATAGAGGATAATGAAAGATTTGAATTATACAGAAACAAAGTATATAAAACAAGAACCATGAATGATATTTTCAACAATCAGGCTCAGGATGGTGGATATGTAAATATTTCAAAAAAAGATGTTTATGGTGAAACTTTATTAACATACGCTCCAGGTGAAGGATTTGCTTATTCAAATACTGGTGCAAACACTTCAGCAGAATTTGCACTTGGAAACACTCCTGATTCATGGACTGCTATGGGTAGAAGAGCAAACATGAGTATGTCAATGGGTGTGGATATTTCCAAAGGTAAAGAAATAATAGTATATGAACGTTCCAACTTTAAAGTAGATAATTATAAATTCCCTGCTGATTCTGTAAATATGAGATTTACCACAAAAGAAGGTGAAGATTACAGAATAACAAGAGATGGAAAATCTCTTCATATTGTGGATGTAGGAAAAACTCCTATGAAACAGGTTCAAAAAAGAAAGAAAAAATGGATTATCTGGCCTATATGGTATAAATGGGAGTATTATACTGAATGGGTAGTTGACCCAGTTCTTAACGATCCAACAAATTTTGGTCTTACAGCATTTTTCAATATTGTTATGGTCAAAGTTACAGAAGTACCTTTTGAGGATATACAGTATTTTGCAGCGGATGGTTATGGTAATAAATACACTGTAAGAAGAAAATTCGGTGATTATGAAAACTGGAAATCAACAGGTTCTATTGTCAGACACGGAACAATGGTTAAATATTACAAAAGAAAAACATATTTTACATTGTATAAACTTGATATAAACAACAATGAGACTGAGTTGTTTACCTCACCAAATATTGGTGAAAGTTATTATTACAGAACTGGTGCACCATGGCCTCCGGGCTCCTGTGGATGTCAGGGTGTAAGATGGTCGGATTATATACCTATTTATGAGGCAGCAGCTGAAGCTGACCTTGCAACTAATAACTATTCAATGCCTCCAAGGGTGGTTGGTGTTCCAATAGTTGATATAAAAGTTACACCAACAGATGCTCCAAGACTTCAGATGCTTGGTGTAACTGGTGAACTATTCATGGATATCAGTGAAAATCAGCTTATTTCTGATGTTGTTGCTCCTTCGAATAATGTTACATTTGAAAATTATGATGGTGTTGAATGGGGTCATAAGTTTCTTGGTTCAAACCCAGTTCCTGCTGGTAAAAGAGCAGCTCCGGCAGGTGTTATAAATACACATAATCCATATATGTTTACTCCAAACGAATATTATTTCAGAGCAAATGTTGTTGAAATAGTGAATAAAGATATTGATGGTGATGCTAACTTCCCAGACGGTCCAATTGAACCAGGTCACAAATATTCAAACCTTGACTGGGCTGTTTCTGGTGGTGGCTTCCCATCTGATGTTGTGCTTGGACGTCATAAATACTTCTCTGGTGCAGGTGATATTAATGATCCTCGAGTTGATTCAAGATACTATGTATGGTCAATAAGAAGACTGGCAATTTACAATGAAACAATGCCTGAAGGTCAGAATCTTCTTAATGCTGAAACTCCATGGACAGTTATAAATCACGGTGCACGAGATTATACTAATAATGCCTATGCTAAAAAAATTCTTTCAGATACTGGTATGGGATTTGTACCTAATGAAGAATTTTTAAACAAAGGTCGTTCGGTTGAAGGTTTCAGATTCCAGCCAGGTGGATACAGATTTGATGATGGTGGTGTTTATGAGATAATGCTTGCAGCAGGTTACAGATATATTGACTGGGATGCAATGAGAGCTGAATCAGATGCTGGAAGACTTAAATTCTGGTGGGATGAACCTGAATACATTAAAGAAGCAGCTCCAATGAAACCAGATATTGAAAGAGTAATTGTCAGAGCTTATCAGCCCGAAGACAGACCTAATCTGTTACATGTAGTAATAGATGGTGATACAACAGATGCTCCTGATTATGATCAGAATAAAATGATGTCTTACTGGCAGTATTATGACCACGATGGCGATGGTATTCCAAATAGCGCAGTTGTTGAATTAAACGAAGATTTTGATCATAGATGGACAATGAAAATTATACAGAAAGACAGATATGGTAATATTGTAAGCGATAATCAGGATATTCTTTTTGTTCCAAACAGAATGGGTCAGCAGGAAGTAAGAGATATTATTGAACCTGATGATCCTTATAAAGAAGAAAATCTTGAAATTGCCGACAAATTCAGTGGTGTTGCTTTTGAAAGTTCCGGCGGCGTTAAAATGAATTATGAATGGAAAGTTGAAACAATAGTTGACGGTCAGGTATTTGATTATAACTATTATAATCATACAAAAGCTGGTAATTTCAAAATAGATAATCCTGCACTTGATGGTCATAACAGAACAGGTGCTCATTATCAGCCAGATCGTTCAAGAGTTCAGGAAGAAGAAGCTGAAGGATTTATTCTTGGACAGGACTCTCAGAGAAGACCTTCATACTTTAACACTTATTTTGATACACCGCTTGTTCCTAACCATTACAGAATTACGTTTACAATGTATTATACAAGAATTGACTATTTTGATGATAATGGCAACTTTGCTTATCCTTTAACTGATGAACATGGCGAGGTTATTGGTTATGACTGTAAAGAAACAATAGAAAAAACATCTTTCTTTGTTGATGTTTATGTTAAAGATATTACTTTGCCGTATGTCAGAGTAGAAATGCCTATAATGGATGGTGGTACAACAGGTGACCCATATCCGAGAGAAATAAGAGCATTTATAACTGATAACAATCCATTTGACGGTATTACTGAAAATGAGTATAACAATCTTCTTGGAACACTTGGCAATGATGATTATACTATGATACCTCCTGGAACACGTTCACATTTAATATATCCAAGAAGAATTGATCCCGAAAGAACTCCGGTTGATTTATTCAACTTTGAAGAAGCGTTTGATTTTGGTGCTGCAAGACCGGATAATTCTGATGGATGGAAATGGGAAAGACCTTCTATGACTAATGAAGATGCTAATTCTTTCCTTAAAGTTAGAGATGTGTTGACAGCTTATGAAGCACCTGGCGTAAGAACCTCTTCTTATGAAGTTGTGCTTCCTATAACAGAAGAAAACCTTAAACTTATTATGCCGTTTGATGCTATGACAGATGATGTTTATGGTAGTTTCAAATATGTTGTTATAGCAGAAGATGGTATGAGAAACTATTATGAAAATGCAAGAAATACTATCAGAGTTTATACTGGTGCAGGACATCTTACAACTACATTCAGATATCCTGGTGATACTAATGCACACAGACAGCTTAGAAACTATGTTCATTTTGAAGAAGATACTGAGTATATAGAACGACATGCAACTGGTGTACCTTATACTATGCCTGAACCTGGAATGTTGACAAGAAGCATGGGAGAAGCTGGAAGTTTCATAGCCGATATTGAACTGAATCCAATATTCCCAAGAGAAAATGCTGGAACCTATTTTGCTGATGATGATGGTGAATTCTTAGTTTACAAACAGGCAGGTGGACCAGCTGAGAGTGGTTATTATGGTATGGCCGAAGGTGAAATTGTAATAGAAGATAATGACCCACCTGAGGTTTATATCAGGGTTACAAATCCAAAACGTAACATAACAATTGGGTACTACCTGTATGACCATAACCATATTAATGGTGTAAGTGGTAATGATGACAGACTGGCATATCCTTTCAGAGACGAAACTGAATATGATGAAAATATTCCAGGACTTATAGCTCTTGAAAGAGAGGAAAGTCGAGGTAAGCTTGCACTTGCAGTTGGTGGTGGTGATTACCTTGTTTATGCAGATCCTGAAATAATTGAGCTTCCAAAAGGATATCCAGAGGAACCTGGTCATATGATTACAGGTATTTTACCATGGTTTGGTGAAGGATTTGCTCCTGGTGGTGGATTACTTGGTGGCGTAAAAGACAGCAATGACTTCAATAATATGCTTATAGACTTTGAACGCGATTACAATATGAATACACTGTTTATTGAAGAAGACATGAGAATAAAAATTGAAATTGCTGCTGTTGATAATATTAACAATCCATACAAAGCTGGCGGGGAAACTCCATTGATGATGAGTCTTGCTGGTGAGTGGATAGATGGAATGCTTCATTATGCTTCTGAAGGTGCTAATTCAGCAGTTTATATAACAAACCTTGAAGATGGCACTGGTGCAACACCTAATGTTAACTGGGATAGAGTGTCCACAAGAGCGGAAAGTGGAAGAATATCAGACTACTTTATTTTCAGAGAATCAACAAGAGATGATGCACCTGACGAATTGATGTATGTAAGAGTTAAAGACCATTCAGATAATGAAGTGTTATTTGCTATACCAATAAGAATACTTAACGTAAGAGTACTTGAAAGAAAGATTTACGAATTACGACAGGAACATGGATTAGGTCAGTAAAAAAACGTAAGTAATTTTAAAATACAGGGGGCAGGTCATTTGGAAGACCTGCTCTCTTTTTTTTATGCCGTGATAAATTGTTTTCAAGTTTCAGCAAAAAAAAATTTGACTTTTAGAGATTTTATGTTTAAAATTACCATTATTAAATAATGAAGGTGGTGAAACAGAATGCCAGTAGTAGAAGTAGGCGAAAACGAACCTTTAGAAAAAGCCCTTAAAAGATTTAGAAAAGTTTGTGAACAGTCTGGTGTACTTTCTGAATTTAAAAAAAGAGAAAGATACGAAAAGCCAAGTGAAACAAAAAAGAAAAAAATGGCTGAAGCTAAAAGAAAAATGAGAAAACTCATGGCTAAAAAGAGATAATTTTTGTTTAAATTCAAGAGGGATTACTTTTGAATAATTTAAAAAAATTATGAATAGTAAATATAAACAGGGGAGTAGTAAAAACTCTCCTGTTTTTTAATTGTGTTAAATCAAGTTATGAAGAGGTTTAGATGAAAAAATTAATTTCAATATCAGGTATATTTTCCTTGTTAGTCGTTTTACTAGTGCTTTCTGCAAAAATTTATGAATTGTTTGATAAAAATTCCGATATAGAATAGATGTCTATAAAACAAAAATAAAAATAAAATTTGGAGGTTTGATGATGGATTGGACTATTGGTGTGGTATTGACCGGTGTTCTGGGTATTGTTTTTGCAATATGGAAAGCAATGTTTATTAAAAAACAGGAACCTGGAAACGAAAAAATGGTCAAAATTGGAAAAGCGATTTCCGAAGGTGCGATGGCTTTTCTTAAAAGAGAATATTATTATCTCGGTATTTTCGTAGTATTAATTGCAGTGTTGATTGGAATATTTATAAGCCACTTCACAGCAATAGCTTTTGTTTTTGGAGCACTTTTTTCTGCAATTGCTGGTTTTGTCGGAATGAAAATTTCTGTTCTTGCTAATTTGAGAACAGCAAATGCAGCAAGAGAGGGACTTACAAAAGCTCTTACAATTGCTTTTTCAAGTGGAAATGTAATGGGATTTACAGTTGCAAGTTTGGGTTTGATAGGTCTTGCAGTACTTTTTAGAATGTTTGGAAATGCTGATCAGATTGATATTCTATCCGGGTTTGCAATGGGGGCTTCCTCAATCGCACTTTTTGCGCGTGTTGGTGGTGGTATTTATACTAAAGGCGCTGATGTTGGGGCTGACCTTGTTGGTAAAGTTGAGCAGGGAATACCTGAAGATGATCCTCGTAACCCAGCTGTTATAGCTGATAACGTTGGTGACAATGTTGGTGATATAGCGGGCATGGGAGCTGATTTATATGAATCTTACGTTGGTGCAATGGTTGCAACAATGACACTTGCATTTTTTTCACCTGAACTTTTTAAAACAGAAGCAGCTGTATATAATGCAGCACTTCTTCCTCTTATAATTGCAGCAGCTGGACTTATTTCATCTCTGGTCTCAACATTTTTTGTTAAAACCTCAGACCCAAAAAAAGTTCATTCTACATTATCAAACGGTTTGATGATTTCATCAGTAATTTCAATAGTGGCTTTTTATTTTATTTTAAACAATATGTTTGACAAAGATGTTGCGTGGAAATTATTTTTCTCTGTAATTTCTGGTTTGATTGCTGGTTTTATGATTGGCAAAATTACAGAATATTATACTGATTCACATTATGGACCTACCCAGAGTATAGCTAAATCATCTCAGACTGGAGCAGCTACAAACATTATAAGTGGTCTTGCAAACGGAATGTATTCATGTGGTTTCCCAGTAATTATAGTTTGTGGTGTTATTTATGTAGCTTATTCAAATGCAGGTCTTTATGGTATAGCACTTTCAGCTATCGGAATGCTTGCTACAACAGCTATGACAGTATCAGTCGATGCTTACGGTCCAGTAGCTGACAATGCTGGTGGAATAGCTGAAATGTCTGGACTTCCTTCTGATGTAAGAAAAATTACAGATAAACTTGATTCAGTTGGTAACACAACTGCTGCAATCGGTAAAGGGTTTGCAATCAGTTCAGCAGCGGTAACTGCTCTCGCTCTGTTTTCTTCTTATACACAGAAAGTTGAAATAACAGCACTGGATATTTCACAGCCAAATGTACTAATCGGATTATTCATAGGTGCGATGCTCCCATTCATTTTCTGTGCAATTACAATGAAAGCAGTTGGAAAAACAGCTGAATCAATGATAATTGAAGTTAGAAGACAGTTCAAAGAAATAACCGGAATTATGGAAGGAAAAGCTGATCCTCAATATGGAAAATGTGTTGACATTGCAACTAAAGAATCTCTTAAACTGATGATTCTACCTGGTGTTGCAGCTGTTGTTATCCCTGTTTTAGTTGGAATGTGGGATAAATATACTCTTGGTGGTTTGCTTGTTGGAACAATGGTATCAAGTTTTCTTCTTGCAATTTTCATGGCTAATGCTGGCGGTTCATGGGATAATGCAAAGAAATTCATCGAAGAAGGAAATCATGGTGGAAAAGGTTCTGAAGCACACAAAGCAGCAGTTGTTGGTGACACAGTAGGTGATCCATTTAAAGACACATCTGGACCATCACTTAATATACTTATGAAGTTGATGAGCATTGTTGCTCTCGTTTTTGCAGCACTGTTCAAATAGTTAAAATATAAGGTCAGGTTTTTTAATAAGATAATTAAATCTTAAATAAATGCCTGACCTTGTTTTATAAAAAAATATGAAAATAAAAAAAGATTTTATTGACAAGTTAATACAGAATGTAAGCATTGTAGATTTAATATCTTCGTATTCGAAATTATCAAAAAATGGCAAAAACTATACCGGATTATGTCCTTTTCATAATGAAGATACTCCTTCATTTTATGTTGATTCTGAAAAAAAGCTTTTTCATTGCTTCGGATGTAAAAAATCAGGAAATCCGATTCAGTTTGTTCAGGAAAAAGAAAATCTTGGATTTGTTGAAGCTTGTGAATTTCTTGCCGAAAGAATAGGACTTGAAATTGAATATGATGGAGTAATTACTGAAAAAGAACTTAGAAAAAAGAAATATTTTGAACTAGCTTCAAAAGCTGCACAAATTTTCACATCAAAGCTGAAAAAAAATCATAAAGCTTTAAATTATCTTAAAGCAAGGAAAATTAATTCTGAAATGATTAAAAAGTTTGAAATTGGGTTTTCTGATGGGTCTCTTGGTGATAATTTCAGCGATGAAGAAAAAAAATTATTATCAGAAATTGGACTTCTTAAAGAAAAAAACTCTGACTTTACTGAAAGTTTTTATTTGCGAATTATTTTTCCACTTAAAGATAAATATGGCAGAGTGTGTGGGTTTGCCGGTAGAGCTATAGATGAAAATGATAAAGTGAAATATTTAAATTCCCCTAACAGCATTTTATATGATAAAAGCAAAATGATTTACGGAATAGAGAAAGCAAAAAAATTCATTAACAGCAATGATTTTTCTATTCTCACCGAAGGATATTTTGATTGTATAAGACTTCACGAACAGGGGTTTTCAAATGCAGTTGCAGTAAGCGGAACAAAAGTTTCTGATTATCAGTTAAATGATTTGAAATCTTTTTCTCCAAACATTGTACTTCTTTTTGATGGTGATAATGCTGGGCGAGAAGCCAATATGCTTTTGTGTGAAAAAGCTGCCAGAAAAGATTTGAATATCAGAGTTGCAACTCTCCCTGAAAATATGGATCCAGATTCTTTTTTTAAGGAAAAAAAACATGGTGATTTTGTTGAACTTTTAAAGAAAGCACCTTTTTATATTGATTATGTAATTAATGAATATTATAAGAATTCTGATAATCTTTACAGAAAAGGTGAAAATTTTAAAAAAGCAGAATTGTTTGGTGAAAATATAATCAATCCAGTAATAAAAAAAGAATATTATGAAAAAATTGAAGAAAAATTCGGGATTAAAGTAAATTATGTTGAAAAAATTAAAAAAAAAGAAAATAAACCTGATAAAAAATTTGTTAATGAAAAACCTTTAGAAACTGACATTTTTACTCATTTAAATAGTAAATTATTAAAAATTTCATTAAATAGTTATGAAATTGTTGATTTTATTTATAAAAACTATTATAAATTTATTGACGATTTATTTTTAAAGAATATAATATTTAATCTGCATTTAAAAAAAAGTGCAGCTGATTTATTGTCTCTTGATATTTCTTCAGATTATCGAAATATCATAGCAAGGCATAATTTTGAAGAAAACGATGATTTTG
>JBAZDD010000043.1:0-11191 GCA_041654635.1 Candidatus Muiribacteriota bacterium | reverse complement strand
CAAGTATCAAGTTCAGGTCATTTAGTAATATTTAATTATTTTCTCAACATAAATTTGCCAGGAGTTTTTTTTGAACTTTTATTACATGTTGGAACAGTGTTATCGATATTTGTTCTATTTTATAAAAGAATAATATCAATCTTAAAAAGTGTTTTAAGCTGGAAAAAAGATGAAGATTTTTTTACAGGAATGTATATTATTATGGCAAATATACCAACAGCAATAATTGGATTTGGGTTTAAAGGATTTTTTGAATCACTTTTTTCAATCAATTTTGTACTTTTTTCACTTTTTATAAACGGACTTATTATAGCTTCCGCAGCATTTATTAAAGAAAGTAATCAAAAATTAACACCATTTAAATCAGTTTTTATAGGAATAGCTCAGGGTATTGCAATCATTCCGGGAATATCCCGTTCAGGAAGCACAATATTAGCTGCTCTTGTTTCAAAAATCCCTGCCCGAAAGGCATTTGAATTTTCCTTTCTGATGTCACTTCCAGCAATATGTGGAGCAGCATTATTAGAATTTTTAAAAGTAAAAAATGAATTTGTTTTTAATACAGGTATTTTTGTTGGTTTTATATTTTCGTTTCTTTCTGGACTGCTTGCGCTTTTAATGCTTAAAAAAACAGTAGAAAAGAAAAAACTGCATTATTTCGGAATTTACTGTATTATTCTATCAGTTATTTTATTTATTTTCAGGAGAACAGTTAATGTATGAGTGAAACACATAAAAATCAGATTGCAGGTACTTTTTTTGTAGGGTTATCAATTCTTTTTTTAATTCTTTATTATGGAACAGAAGGAAGTCTTTTAAGATTTTTTGTTAATTATTTTGAAAAATTTCTTGGAACCGGGGTAATTCTTATATCTTATTTTTTCTGGATAACAGGATTTAAGTTTTTTACAAATGAACCTGCTAAAGAAAAAATATACAAAATACTTGAAATACTAGCCTGGACATTGTTTTCATGTTGTTTTTTAATGATTGCAGGAATATATGGTAAAGGTGGATTAGCTGGAGAATTAATATATTCAAGTTTTGTCTATGTGTTTGGAAAAGCAGCAACCATATGGATTGCTGCCGTTTTTATCACAGTAAGTTTGATAATTACTTTTGAAGTTGATTTAAAACTTGTATGGGAAAAAGTAGTAATATTTGGTGGAATTTTAAAAATATATTTGTTGAAACTTTTCGGAAAAGTCAGAGAAATAAAAATACCTGAACTGAAAATGCTATCTTTTAATAATGAAAAAAATCTTGAAGAAAAATCAGATAAAAAATCTAAAAGTAAAGAAGAGAATACAAATGATGAATTTGCAGCTGAATTTGAGCTTGATAATATAATTCAGAAAAATTTTGAAAATGAAGAAAAAAGTGTCCAAACTCCTGAAAAATCCGCAGAGCAGGAAAAAAACAACATAGAAGATGCAGAAGTTTCTTATGATACAGAAGAAGAAACTAAAGAAGAATCTGAAATAGAAAATGCAGAAGAAGAAGAATTTGAAGATGGTGAAGATGATATTGAGGATGAACTTAACGAAGATGAAGATGAACAAGATTATGATGAAGATGAACAAGATTATGATGAGGATGAAGATTATGAAGAAGAAGAAGTTGAAGAAAAACCAAAACCGATAATAATACTTCCAAATCTTGAACTTCTTGACAATGTAGTTGTAAAACAGACAGTATCACAGGAAGAGTTGAAAGATAAAGCAAATAAGCTTCTGACAACACTGAAAAGCTTTAAAATTGATGCTCAGATACTGAATATGACAATCGGACCTTCCGTAACAAGATTTGAACTTAGACTTGCGCCCGGTATAAAAGTTTCAAGACTGCTGAATCTATCAAATGATATTGGGGTTGCGCTTGCAACAAACAATATAAGAATAGAAGCACCAATCCCAGGGAAATCTGCAATAGGAATTGAAATACCTAATGCAAATCCTATGCTTGTTCCATTCAGAGAAGTAGCATATCAGGTTAAAAAAGATGAACATCCACTTGCAATTGGACTTGGTAAAAATATCAATGGTGAGGTTGTAATAGGTAACATTGGGAAAATGCCACACCTTCTTATTGCAGGATCAACAGGTTCAGGAAAGAGTGTGTGTGTAAATACAATAATCACTTCAATTCTTTTAAATGCAGACCCGGATGAAGTCAAATTTATAATGGTTGACCCGAAAATGGTTGAATTATCAATGTATAACGGAATACCACATCTTCTTATTCCAGTTATTACTGATTCAAAAATGGCAGCAGGAGCACTTGCCTGGGCAGTAAATGAAATGGAAGAAAGATATTCAATTCTGGCTGATGAAAAAGTTAAAAAAATCGAAGAATACAACGAAAAAATGGATAAATTAAGAGAAGAGAAAAAAACTGGTCCAGATTCATATAAAAGACTGCCATTTATTGTGGTAATAATAGACGAGCTTGCAGATTTAATGGTAGTTGCCCGAAATGAAGTAGAAGAATCAATAATGCGTATTGCACAGAAAGCCCGTGCGGTTGGAATCCATCTTATAATTGCAACCCAGCGACCATCTGTAAACGTCATAACAGGTGTAATTAAAGCAAACCTTCCATCAAGAATAGCATTTGCAGTACAGTCAAATACTGATTCACGAACAATTCTTGATACTGGAGGAGCAGAAAATCTTATTGGAAAAGGTGACATGCTCTACTGGCCTATTGGTAAAAATTCTGCTCAGAGATTGCAGGGAGCCTTTGTTTCAAATGAAGAATGTGAAAGAATGGTGGAATATTGGGCAAATATGACAGGTGCTCAGTATGATGAAGAAGTTTCTGAAATGATAGCAAAACAGACAAAAGGTGGGGATGGAAGTTCAGGAGATGCTGGCGATATGGATTTCAGTGATGATCTTCTACCAGAAGCAGTAAGAATAATTGTTACAGGTGGAAAAGCTTCAATATCCTTATTACAGAGAAAATTATCGGTTGGTCATGCCCGAGCGGCAAGACTAATGGATATGATGGAAGCCAAGGGTATTGTATCCCAGATGGATCAGCGTAACAAAAGAGATATACTTATAACCGAAGACCAGATAGATAATTACGTGTAAAACGCGGATGAAACGCGATAGAAACGCGTAAGGAACGCGGGTGAAACATGGATGAACCTTTTGAGCCGTAATCGGTAATCAGTAATCTGTAATCCGATAAATCAAGAACTTAAAATCTGCGGATGAAACTTTTGTTGTCATTCCTGTGAAGACAGGAATCCATTTCTTTTGAAAAATTGGTATTTGAGGTTCACTAACAATGAAAGTGATTTAATTTTTTGATTAAATATGATAATATTAAAAAAAATCCAGTTTAGGGAATAAAATGGAATTAAAAATTGAAAATTTTGGTCTAATCAAAGAAGCAAATATTAAACTTAACGGCGGTACTATTCTTTGTGGAGTCAACAGCATGGGGAAAAGTACTGTTGGTAAAATTGTATTTTCTTTAATTAAGGCAATGTATAAATATGAAGAAGAATTAGGCGAAAACAAATTTACGAAAATTAAACCTTTAGTTGATGAATTATATTACGAATCACGAAAATATTATGGAAGAATCAATAATTCATATTTTCCACCAGATATTTTTCGATATTTAGAAAAATTAAATGACAATAATGATTGGGAAGAATATTTTAATACATTAAAAAAAAATATTTCAAATGATGGTTTCAAAAATAAAGCAGAAAAAATATTAAATCAAATAATTAAAGAAATTACTCACGAAGAGCAAAAATCTGATAAAATTAAAAATGCTTTAAGGAAAATTTTCTATTCAGAATTTTCAAATGAAGGCATAAAAAATAAAAATTGTAAAATATGTTTTAAAGATAATAAATCTGTTTTTGATATTTTTTTTAATGATAATAATTTTGAAACAAAAATTGAAAATGAAAAAGATTTTGGTCTAATTGACGCAACTTTGATTGATACACCTATGATTTTGAATTTTTCAAAAGTAATTGAATTTTCTCAGTCAATTTTTGAAATAGATTCAAAAAATCCTGAAAGAATTTTAAAAATATTAAATCGACCTGATATTATGCATCATTACAAAGATTTAATATCGAAATTAACTATAGATGCCCCAATTGAGAATGATTATAGTAGAGAAATACAAAATATAACTGGTTACAAACTTGTCTATGATTCAAAAAAACATAATTTTTTAATTGAGTCTAAAAAATCAGAAGATAAATTCAATATTATTAATGCTGCAAGTGGTATTAGAGCGTTTGGTATTCTGGAAAGACTTCTTTCCCTTGGAATAATTAACGAAAATAACTTAGTAATTATAGATGAACCAGAAAGTCACCTACATCCTGAATGGCAACTGAAATATGTAAATTTAATTACAAAATTAATTGATAAGAACATAAAGTTTTTAATTAGTACTCACAGCCCATATATTATTGAAGCTTTTCAGGTATATGGTGAAGAAAATAAAATAAAAAATAAACTTGATTTTTATTATGCAGAAGAAAATAAAAATAATGTTTTGTTTAAAAATGTAACAAAAAATATTGAAAAAATATATGAAAAATTTGCTGCACCATATAAAGAGTTAGAATTTCTTAAAATTGACAATGATTAAAAATAAAATACATTCTTTGTTAAACATTAATAAAAATCAATATTTAAAACCTTTAACTGAAATTTCTGATAATTTGATTATTAATAATTCAATGTGGTTTGATTTTGATAAATTTGTTTCTGATATATGTAAAAGCAGGAAAAAATCAACATTGAAATCAACAGACACGGTGTTAATATATGATAAAAAAATTTTTTTTATCGAATTCAAAGATATAGGTTTAGGTATTACGAAAATTAATAACAATACTATATCGAAATATACAGATATAGACGATTTTTTAAATGATAAGAAAAAAGATTTGAGATTAAAAATTAGTGAATCTTATATATTTTTAATTGAATTACTAAAAAATAGTAATAACATTGAAGTAATATTTAATTATGATAGATTTTACTATTTAGTTTATAATTCACAAAACAATCGACAGTTTATCAAAGAGCATATAAATAATCTTTCTCTTAGTTTAAGTCCTTGTAATTTTTATATTAAAAAAAATCAATCTGTCTGTGTGGAAAATTTTCAACGAAAATTTTTAATAAATTAACTCATTATTTATTTATATGTATTTCTGAGATTCTTTTTCAATTTTTTCTAATATTTCAAAAATTTTGTCTAAATTGTTATAAATTTTATTAGTAGCTTCAATATTTTCTTCAATTATTTTTGAATATTCATGAGCAATAAGATTACGTAATTTTCTCAGCTCAATCCAGAAAGTGCTTTTTAAAATACCAAATTTTTCAAGTTTATTTAATATATCAATAAAAGGAAGGTTTTTAGGTTCTTCTTTTAAAACATCAAGAAAATTGTAAAATAAATTATTACCCATGGTATCCTGCAATTTAGAGAATCTGTAAATAAATTGATCAAAATAACTGATATCATCCTCTTTCAAATTCAAAAAACTTTCTTTATTCAGAGGAATAAAATGCTTAATTTTTTGGGAGGCAAAAAATAACCTTTTTTTATGAGTATTACATTCTTCAATAGAATTTTTCAATTTTGGATTAATCATAATTTTACTCCCTGAGTTTTAGCAATTTCATAAATTGGAATAATCTCATCAAAATCTGAAGGCTTTACCACAAGGTCAATTTTTCTTTCACCTAACTTAATTTCAAGCTCAGTTAAAACCTTCAATTTAAAATCAAGAAGATTGGATTTAGTAATATTGCTTTCAACAAAAATGTCAATATCGCCACCTTTTTTAGAAATGTCAGTTCTGCTTCCAAAAATATAAATTTCAGCATTATCATCAAAATTGAGAATAGTATTTTTTATTGTTGAGATTTCATATTCAGATAATCTTAAACCGGAATTTACATTCATAGAATAAATATAAATTATAAAAGGGATTTGGTCAAATTAATTAGATTTGTTGTTTTTCAGTAATTTTATCATTTCATAAACAGTTTTGAATTGAGTATCATCTAAGGTTTCAAGCAGAATTTTAATTTTTTCAAAATCATTATAGCTGATATTCTCATTTTGAAAAAGCATTTCAGGTTTAATATGTAAAATATCTGCAATTTTCTCAATAACATCAAATCTTGGCTGTTTTAAACCACGTTCTAATTCACTTATATATTTAGGATGTAAACCAAGTTTTTCGCCTAATTCTTCCTGAGTAATTTTATTCTGTTTTCTGAAATTCTTTAAATTACTGCTGAAAATCTGTTTAATATTCATTATTATGCCTGTCTAATTTTCTGTTAATTAATATCATTCAATATATAGAATATTGTAAAATACTAAATTTTTACACAAACGTAAAGCTTTTAAAAAAATAACGCTAAAAGCTTGACAAACGCTAAATCCATTTTTATAATAATAAATAAATAATTTAATCAATTGAAGTTTGTTTAATAAATCGATTTTAGTAAATAAGGTAGATATTAAAGAGTAAAAAAATAAATCAAATAAATATGTGATGGTTTTATGTCCCGAATAAATGAATTAGAAAACTTAAAAAATATTATTTTGATTGGAAAACATATATGTTTGTCACTTATTGAAAAATCAGAACTCCAATATGCTTCAAAAATTAATTTTTATATTAATCTTTTAGAACTATATTCAAACTTATTAAATGAACCAAATTTAAAAGTGAAAACTTATGACAGATTTAAAATCAAAGATACTTTAGATAATTTATATACCCTGTTTTTGATATGTGAGAAAAAAAATCGCATTTCTAAAATTCATTTTATTGATTACAAAAAGATATATGAAGAGATAAATCTTGAAAGGCTGGTAATTAATGAGTAACAATAACATTATAATATGTCAGAGTTGTGGATTGCCGATTTATCATGATACACTTTTTGGGACAGATAAAGATGGAAAAATTACTAAAAAATATTGCATTCTCTGTTATTTGGAAGGGGAATTTACTTATAAGGATATATCGATGGATACTTTAATCGAAGTTACTTCAGTAATACTCAGTATTTCAGAGTCGTTACCTATTGAAATAGCAAAAAAAATCTGCCAAAACACAATTCCAACTCTTGAACGCTGGAGATAAAAAAACACCTATTCAAATAAAAATGTTTTTGTGTTAAAATATATCAGATAAATTAAAGCTCATAACGGAGGTTTTATGTCTGAATATTACACAAAAGCGCAATTCTGGAAATGTGCCCTTCAGGTAAATCCTTCAAGTTATATTAAATACAGAGGTGAAGAACAATCTTTATCAGAAGATGATTACAATAATCAATTATTAAAAATATGTTTAGAAGAAAAGATTAAAATTATTGGATTAGCTGATCATGGAAATGTGGATGCAATTGATAAAATTAGAACTTTATTTTCTGAAAAAGATATTATTGTTTTTCCGGGTTTTGAAATTTCATCAACAGAAAAAATTCATTTTGTGTGTCTATTTAGTGAAAATACTACAAAAGATGAACTGAACCGTTATTTAGGAGCTTTAGAATTAACAAATCCTTCTGAAAAAATAATACCATCAAAATTAGGAGGAGATAAACTGATTTCAAAAATTGAAGAACTTGGGGGCTTTTGCTATGTCGCACATGCGATTGATGATAATGGAATATTAAAACAAAAATGCAACCATATCTGGAAAAATAATTATTTAAAAGCGGCACAAATTCCAGGAAGTATCGATGAGTTAAGTGATGAAGATAAAAATAAATATAAACAAATTTTAGAAAACAAAAATCCCGAATATAAAAGAGAATATCCTATAGCAATTATAAATGCAAAAGATGTTGAAAAACCTGAGACACTTAAAAATCCTAAGGCATCTTGTTTAATTAAAATGACTAAACCTTGTTTTGAAGCATTTAAGTTAGCCTTTAAAGACCCAACTTCTCGTATTAGATTAAATAGCGATGTTTCAAAAAATTATTATTCTCAAATTGTTTCTTTGAAAATAACTAATGGATATTTAGATAATGTTAATATTGATTTTTCAGAACATTTAAATTCTATTATTGGCGGTCGTGGTACAGGTAAGTCAACTTTGATTGAATGTTTAAGATATGCCATGGATATTAAACCTATCGGGAATAATGCGTTAAAACAACATAATGAAATTATTAAGGAAAATATTGGAAAATTGAAAGCCAGAATTGAATTGAAAGTTAAATCTTCTAAATTGAATGGTAAAATATTTACAATAAGCAGAAGATATCCGGAATTACCAATTGTTAAGGATGAAAACGGTGAAATCTCATCTTTTGCTCCAATAGATATTTTGCCTGAAATTGAAATATTCGGTCAGAATGAGATATATGAAATTGCTCAGGATAAAAATTTGCAGAAAAAATTGTTATCAAGATTTCTTGGAAAAGATTTTGAGCATAATAATTCAAATATATATGATTCAATAAAAAAATTATCTGAAAATAGAAAAAAAATTATATCCGGTTTAAATGATTTATCAGAAATTGAACAAGAGATAACTCGTTTGCCAAAACTTGAAGAACAAGTAAAACATTATAAATCCCTGGGAATTGAATCAAAATTAAAATTTATCCCCTATTTAGAAATTGAGAAACAACTTGTTGATAGAATTGAAAAAGATGAAATATCAAATATTAATTCGATTATTGAAAATATTAAAGATAATTTACCAGACACTTTATTTCTAAATAATAAAACAGAAAATTTACCAGATAAAGAATTAGTAAAAAATTTAAAAATCAAACTAGATTTAATTAAATCTGAAACTGAAAATTTAATTAATAGCTGGGAACAAAAAACAAATCCTATTTTCAAAGAAATGAATACATTATTGGATGAGTTGAAAAACTCAATTAAAAATCAAGAAGATAATCTTGACAAAACTTTTAAAGAATTACCTTCATGTGAGGGGAAAACGGGAAGAGAAATTGGGATAGAATTTCAAAAATTATTATCGGATATAGAAAAAATCAAACCAAAAAAAATCTCAAAAGATAATAAGACTAATTATATTGATGAATTGAAAAAAGACCGTCAAAAAATTATTGAACAACTTTCAAAATACAGAGCAGATAGAACTGCACATTTTGAAAAAGCAATTAAAAGTTTAAAATCAAATTTAAAAGGGAAGTTGAAAATTACAGTTAATCCAGAAGCTGATAGAACACCTCTATTAGATTTTTTAATCAAATGTAATTTAGAAGGAGTAGGTGAAAAAAGATTATCATGGATTTTAGAAAATGATGATGTCACTCCAATAAAATTAGCAGATTTAATAATAAAGGGAAAAGACGCGTTACTGAATGAAAAAAAATGGGGAATAACACCGTCAACTGCAAATTCACTGGAAAAAATGAAAGAATCTGAGATTTTCGAAATGGAAGAGCTGGATTTACCAGACACGATAAAAATTGAATTAAACATATCTCACGATGAAATTGAAAATTATAAACCACTGGAAAAACTATCTACTGGTCAACAATGTACTGCAATTTTACACCTTCTTTTGTTAGATAACAATGACCCGTTAATTATGGATCAACCTGAAGATAATCTTGACAATGCTTTTATAGCAGACAGAATTGTAACTCAACTTCGTAAAGAAAAAATGAATCGACAATTTATTTTTGCTACACATAATGCAAATATCCCGGTTTTTGGCGATGCTGAATGGATTGGCGTATTTGAATCAAATGATAACCAGGGGTTTATACCGGAAAATTGTCAAGGATCAATCGATGTTCCAATAATTAGAGATAAAACAGCAGAAATTCTTGAAGGTGGAAAAAATGCTTTTAATCAGAGAAAATATAAATATGGTTTTTAGGGGATAAAATGCAGAAATCAGAATTATTTGAAATTATTGCAAATGGTGAAAATTCTGGTATTGAATTTAAAAGAGATGATATTCGACCTGAAGATTTAGCAAAAGAGATTGTTGCAATGCTGAATTTTCAAGGGGGTAGGGTTTTATTAGGGGTTGAAGATGATGGGGAAATATCAGGAATTAAAAGAGAAAATTTGGAAGAATGGGTAATGAATGTTGTTAGAGATAAAATTCATCCAACAGTGTTGCCCTATTTTGAGAAAATTAAAATTGATGATAATCATTTTGTTGCAGTTATTACATTTCCGATTGGGAATTCAAAACCATATGTGAGACGACATTCTGGTAAAGAAGAAATTTTTATAAGAGTTGGTTCAACTTCAAGAACAGCTACGCGAGAAGAACAAATGAGGTTGTTTGAATTAGGAGGAATGCTTCATACTGAATTATTACCTGTCCCAAGAACAAATATTGAATCTCTTGATCTGGCGAGAATTGAAAATTATTTAAAAGATATAATTAAAGACCCAGATGTGCCTGAGACTAAACCTGAATGGAAGGAAAGACTAAAAGGACTGGGGTTTATAACAGAAAATAATGGTAATTTATATTGTACTATAGCTGGATTGATTTTGTTTGGGAAAAATCCAAGGAAATATTTAAAACAATCAGGAATTAGATTATTTGTGTTTAATAGTAATAATAAGGAATATAAAGCAGTATTAGACACAATAATCGATGCCCCTCTTGTAGCACGTTGGAATATCACAGAAACCGAAAGAACATTAATCGATGATGGGTTAATCGAAAGATTTATTGAAATAATATCTTCGTATATAAATGAAGAAGGAAATTCAATTGATGAAAATTTTAGAAGGGAATTAAATTGGATATATCCAGCCGAAGCGATTAGAGAAGTATTTTTAAATGCTTTGGCACATCGTGACTGGACAAGATTTTTAGAAATTGAAGTTGGTATATATAAGGATAGATTAGAAATAATAAGTCCAGGGGCTTTGCCTAATTCAATGACAATTGAAAAAATGTTAGCTGGTCAACGGTCACCACGAAATCCTTTGATAATGGAAGTTTTGCGTGATTATAGATATGTTGATTATAGAGGGATGGGAATTCGGACGAAAATTGTACCGTTGATAAAAAATAAAAAAAATATAGTATTTGAAGCAACTGAGGATTATCTTAAAACAATTTTTTATAAATAATATAAAATAATTGACAAATATAAAAAAAGGTTATAAAATTAAATTGCAAATTGATGAAGTTTTCATCAAT
>JBAZDD010000042.1:0-11271 GCA_041654635.1 Candidatus Muiribacteriota bacterium | reverse complement strand
ATGTTGAAGTTGTTTTTAATGTAAAAAATCTTCTTATGTGGGATGAGTTTTATATAACCCACAGTTTGAATGATTATCCACAGAATTTTATTTATACTTCAACAGACAAACTTGAAAAAAATGATGAAAATAAATATGTTTTTAAAACTCGATCTGCTTATGGAAGTCGGATGATTGAGATATGGGCATATTCATCAGAGTATGAGATTAATAAAAGTTTATATACGGAGTTTGCGTTTATTGATAATAATAAAGACATTGAAATTAATTATGATTTTTTTGAGCCTTCACAAAAACCTGTAATTGTTATTTATGCTGTTTTGATATTATCAGGTATTTTTATTTTGGTGTTTTTTATTAACAGAAATTCAATGAAAATTTTAAATTTTTTAAAAAAGAAATCTTTTCTGGCGGAGTTTAACAGTATTTTTAATCAAAAAATTATTTTAATAAAATATTATGAAAAATTTTATCAATTTTTTTGTAAAATATCAGCTTTTGAAATTATCAATATAGATAAAAATCACAACGCTGATTTAATATCAATTCTTGAAAAAAGAGGGATGAAAAATATTTTTACTCAAAATTTGATTGTTAATATAAAAAATCTTGATAAAAATACAGTTTCAGAAGTTAAGGATTTTGCTGAAAAAGAAAATATAAGAATTTTTATTTTTTGTCATTCTTTTGAAAATGGCTTGAAATATGTTAATATTGAAGACTATAAAAGTGAAATAAATTTTATAACTCTTGATTTTAACGATGAAAAAATACATCTTGAGGAAATAAACAATGAATACGTATTCAGAAAATAAATATAAAACAAGGTTTTTTTTTCAAAATTTTAATTTTACGTATATTAATCCAGAAGGGGAAAAAGAAAATCCTCCTGAAATAAATAACAATTCAGTTTTTTTAAAAAAAGATGAAAATGAAGAATGGAATATTTTATTTTTTCCACTATTTATGAAAATTTCTAATCTCGAAAGTGTTGAATTAAAAATTGATTCAGACCAGAACGCTGATTTTGGATTAATTTACAAAAATATTGAAGGTAAAGAATTTTTTTCAAAAATAATCAAAATTAAAAAAGGTATAACAGAAAATGTTTATAATGCAGAAGATTTTAATTCGCCAAAATGGGTAAAGGAAAAATATGCTAAACCAGAATATATTGTAAACATTGGGTTTTATATCAGAAAAAAAAATAAACAGGTTAATCTGACAATTAAAGACGTAGTATTTAATTTCAAACAGTCGGCTGAAAATTTTTACATTGAAAAAAATCCAGTTTTATCAGAAAGAAATGGTGATTTTACTCCAAATTCAGCTGGTGAAATATATTTTGACACTGATAAAAATAATTATATTATTGAACTTTCAGCCAATCAAAACTTGTTTGAATGGGAATTTTTTGATAATAGAAAAAATAACCAGGCAGATGGTTTAATTCTAAATATTAATACTGATTCAGAAACCTTTTTGACAGCAGGGTTTGTTTTTGAAGACGGAAAACAGTTTTTTCATAATACCGTATGTGGGAATTCTTCCATAAAAATTGAATATATTAACAAAAATGTTTTAACAAAAATAATTTTTTATGTTGTAAGTCAAAAAAAATCTGTGATTAAAATCCAGAACTCAAGTTATTTTTATAATAATGTTAATTTTGAAAAAGAAAATTTAAAAAATGATTTTTTATGGAAAGAGCTTTATTCAAAGGATATAAAAAAAGAAAATATTAAATTAAATATGGCTGGTGCAAAAGTTGATATTGAATGCGGCAGCGTTATGAAACTGGATTTTTACGGAGACTGTTTTGAAAAAAACAGTTTTTCAGTGGTTGATATAATACATCCATTTTTTTCAAATTTTGATAAAAATGTAATTGAAAGTATAGGAATATATATTTCAGGTAATTCAAAAAATCCTGTTCGTGTAATTTTTAAAGGGGAAAATGGCGAAGAATACTGGTCAAATCCCTTTAAAATAAATTCGGAAGAAATGGTTTTTAAAAAAATCTATCTGAAAGATTTTTTTATTCCCGACTGGCTTGAAAACAAAAACATTGTATCACAATATCTTAAAAATATTGCTATTGCAGTTTCAGGAGAACATAAATCAGAAATAATTATTTATAAATTTGAACTTAATACTGGCAGTATGAAAAAATCGCTTGAAGAAAAACAGAGTGAAATTAAAATTTCAGATTTTTCAGAATTTACAAATTTTTCTGATTTTACATCAACCGTTACAAGTGAAAATATAGTTGTATCAGGAAGAAAAAACGATAAAGGTGAAATTTCTTTCAGAATTTTAGATAAAAAAGATAATTTTTTTATATTAAGATTTAATATGACAACATGTGGCGAAATGGATTTTTCAACTTTTACAAAAATCTCAAATATGATGCGTGTAAATTTTGAAACACCTTTAAAAATAATGCTTACCGATATCGAAGATTTTAAAGTCTGGACTGAAACTATTAACATTGAAAAAGGAATGCTTAAAAAATACAGTTTTCAGAAACAGCATTTTGTAAATGGTGATATTGCGGATATTAATTATGGAATGATTAAATTTGTTGAATTTCACTTGAACAATATTAATAATCCAGATAATTTTCAGCCTAAAATAATATACACTATGCCTGTTTTATCAGGTCAGGATAAAAATTCTCCAGCTTCACCAGTATCAATTTATATTGAAGATTTTAATTTTTTTGGTGAAAAAGAATTCAGGAATTACTGGGTAAGTTCAGGGAATGATTCAAGAGTTGAAGCCAATGGTGCTTTTACAGATAATGAACTTGATTATCCATGTCTGAAAGTTGATTTTTCTATAAGCTCTGAAAACAGTCTCCAAAACTGGATTGTGATGAAAAAAAATGACAGTGAGTATGAGCAGGACTTATCCAGGGCAGATTTTATTACATTTTTATTCAAATCAAGTGTAAAAGGTATGAAGTTGAGGTTTAAGGTAAGAGATACTTTACTCAATGAAAGTGAATATGAGTTTAAAAACATATCCACACTTGAAAAGTTTTCTAAAGTTAATATACCATTATTAAAACTTAAAGGAAAAGCAGATTTATCCAAAGTTTTAAATTATGAGTTTTATTTTGGGCTTGAATGGGCAAAACCACCAGTCAGAGGAAGTTTTTATTTTGCAACTTATTCTGAAAAAGAAAAAACCGTTTCAACATTTTCTTTAAGAAATAAACCTGGAAAATCACCCCAGAAAATGATTTCTCTTGATAATATCATATCCAAAATAAAAGCTTCAAACTCAAAAGTTAATCTTGACGGAAATCTTTTAGAATATTCTCAGATTAAACCAGTATTGGATAAAAAATTAGAGAAAAACAGCAATGTGTTTGGAATAAAAGATATAAAACTTGAACAGACTAAAAAATCAAAAAAATGGGGATTAAATGAAGTTGCTCTTTTTATAGAGCCGACTAATCTTTGCAATCTTTCCTGCATAATGTGTAATCATGGTGATAATTCATTTGACAGAAGTCTTGGGGTTATGAAATACAAGGAGTTTAGAGAAATAGCAGAAGAAATAAAAAAAGGTGGTTTTAATATATGGGAAGTCGCTCCTTTCTGGCTTGGTGAACCTTTTATTCATCCACAGATTACTGACTTTATTGATAAACTTTCAGAAGTAAAGAGGATTCCAGGAAATATTCAGCACTTTAACATTCATACAAACGGAAATGTTCTTACAGATAAACATGTTGAAAGTGTTGTAAACTCTGAACTTGACTCAATTCTTTTTTCAATCGATGCAGCTGACCCTGAAACTTACAGAAAAATCAGAGTAAATGGTGAGCTTGATGTTGTAATGTCAAATATTAAAAAATTAATTGATAGAAGAAATTCTCTTAACAGAAAAAAACCGGCAGTAATAATGCAGTTTATAGTGATGGATGAAAATGTTGGTGAAATAATGGATTTTATTAAACTCGGACAGAATATTGGTATAAACGAAGTAATTTATGCTGGCAGAAAGGAAGATAACATACATAATCTACCGATGAAACCAAATCTGCTTTTCCCACAGATAGATTATGACCTTGTATTTATAAAATCGCTTGAGCCGAATGCACTTACAAAACATCAGAAACATCGTGAAATACTTACCGAAGTAAAAGAAAATATTGTAAGAAGACCATGCGGTTCTCTTTGGAAAATGTTTTCAGTGGCGTGGGACGGCTCTGCAACAGCATGCTGTAGAGATGATCAGGTTAAAATGCCTATAGGAAATGTTTTAAAAGAAGGCGTTGAAAATGTCTGGTATGGAGAAGCTATAACAGAATACAGAATTGCTCATATATTAGGTGATTTTGATAAAGTTCCAAAATGTCGTGAATGTGTAAACTGGGTTAAATATCCGGTAAGTGATGAAAGTATAGAAAGCTGGCTTATAAGCGTTGGTGAAGAAAAACTCATACCATTATATAAAAAAAGATTTGGAAAGGAGTAAAATAACATGTTTTCAAATCTTTTTGAAAATTCAGTTTTATCTATTGAATTAACAAATTTCTGCAACTGTTCATGTGTTATGTGCACACAATCTCAGATGAAAGGTCATGCGCGTGGATTTCTGTCTTCTGAAATTTTTGACAAACTTCTGAAAGAAATTGTTGATAACGATTTATGTTTTGACAAACTTATTCCATTTGGACTTGGTGAATCAACACTTCATCCTGAATTTTTTGATTTCATGGAAGAAATTTTCAAAATAAACAGAACAAAAAGATATTTTAAATCTATCGATATTCATACTAATGGCATTAACATGAGTGATGAACTTATAAAACTGTTTGCAGAAGGCGGTGGCGGATTATCCACTCTGAGCTTTTCAATAGATGCAGCCAGTGAACAAACATATTTTAACATAAGACGAAACAGAAATTTTAACAATATGATAAAAAACATTCAAAATGTAATCAGAAAAAGAAAAAATCCTCAGGATCCCAAAATTATACTTCAATTTATAGTAATGGAAGAAAACAGAGAGGAAGCTCCACTTTTTTTAAACTTCTGGAAAGATTTCTTAAATCAAAACAGATTAGATTTTCAGGTGAATTATGACTGGAATCCGCCCATGATAAAAGATACAATTTTTTTTAAAAGATTGAATCCTGTTAAACATGAAGAAATATCCAAAGCTGAAAAAATTCATTATAATGTAGTTGAAAATCTGGGACTTATTGAAAAAAAAACTGAAAACTCTGATAGAGCTGTTGAAAGCAGAGAATACAGAGGTGAAAAAAGAAGATATCCATGCAGCGGTCCATTCAAATATGTAATGGTAAACTGGGAAGGTGAGGTTACAGTCTGCTGTATTGATACATTAAGAGAACTTTCACTTGGAAATCTAAAAAATAACACACTTCAGGAATTGTGGTGGAGTAAAAAAAATCATGAATACAGACTGGCACATATATCTGGAGATATATCATCGATGGATAAATGTTTAAAATGTAACAATCTGGATTCGCCTGAAATATCTAAAAAAGAAATTGAAAAATATTTAAAAAAGTTTGGATTTAAGGATTATATGAAATATTTAGGGGATTTATAATGTGGATGGAGAAATTTCTTGATAATTATATACTGGTTGAATTAACAGATTACTGCAATTATAACTGTATAATGTGCTGCCATGACAGACCAGAAGGTCCTCATACTTCCAAAAAAGGCTTTATGGATAAAAATCTTTTTATCAAAATAATAAATGAGCTTCCTCACATGAAAGCTGCCTGCGGTCTTAAGTTATTCTGGTTAGGTGAACCTTTTTTGAATCCTGTTTTCCCTGAAATGTTTGAAGAATGCTGCAAAATTCTTAAACAGGATAAAGGTAATTATTATATTGATCTTCATACTAATGCAGCTTTTCTGACACCCGAAATAAGTGAACTTCTTATTAAAAATTCAGATATTGTTCCAAGAATTACACTTTCACTTGATGCTTTTTCGCAACAGACTTATTCCAAGATAAGACGAGGTGGAAATCTCCATAATGTTGTGGAAAACATAGAATATTTTTTAAAACTGAGGGCAAAATATAACAAAAGCAGACCCGGACTTATTTTTCAGTTTATTGTAATGGAAGAAAATAAACATGAAGCAGGTGATTTTGGCAAATTCTGGATTGAAAAAGTAAATAAATATAAAAATACCTCATCTGGGAAAATAATGGAAAAATTAACCCAGATATCAGGATATTCACTTGGGAAAAAAATCGGAAACACTTTAAAACTTGAAGATACAGCAGATGTCGTATGGTATAAAAGGCTTGATACAAGTGCTGAAAAACTTGCTGATGCTGAAAAATGTTATGTTGAAACAATGAAAAAATTTAATCTTTCATCTAAAATTGAAAATAATGTGGAAATAATAGTATCAGAATTTAACCTATGGAATCCTGAACAGCAGCAGAAAAAATCTGAAGAGAAAAAAGAAAACAGAAGAAGAGCCTGCTCAGGTCCATGGAAAACTCCGGCAATAAAATGGGATGGAACTTTGACAATATGCTGTTTTGACCCTTCAATGGAGCTTCAAATTGGCAATCTCAACAATAATACTTTTTCAGAGCTATGGTTTGGGGATAAAATAAATTCAATCAGAAAAAATCATTTAAATGGAGATTTTGATAAAGTGCTTACAAAAGATGGATATCAGAAATGTTTGTATTGTCCTGGTCTTGATACTCCTTTTTTAAGTGATGAAGAGATAAAAAACTATGAAAGAAATTGATTTGACACTTGAAATATCAAACACTTGTAATTTTAAATGTGATATGTGTTATCTTGAAAAAAAAGATAATGTTTCAAAATCCTTTATGAATATAGAAACTGTTCAGGAGTTTGCAAATCAGATTGAAAACTCAAGTTATAAAATAAAAGTTCTCAGAATATTCTGGGCTGGCGAACCCCTTATGAATCCAGATTTTGATAATATAATAAAAATACTGTCAAAAATGGATAAAGTTGAAAGAATAGCTTTTGATACCAATGCTTCTTTACTTGACAGTCAAAAAATTAGTACGCTGATTGAGCTTGCCTCAGTAAAACCAGTTCATATTATTTTTTCACTAGATGGATATTCTGATGAAATTTACAGAAATATTAGAAAAGGCGGGAATTTTTTCGAAGTGATGAAAAATATAGAAACTTTTATAATAAAATATTCTAATAGTATCCACAGTCAGAATATTAAAACTATGGTTCAGTTTGTTGTTCATCCTTTAAACTGTCATGAACTCAAGGATTTTATTAATCACTGGCGTAATTTTTATCAGAATAATAACCTTGATTTCAATATTTTCCTGAATCAGAGCATGGCGCTTGATAATGGGGTAAATATTAGACCGCTGACTGTACAGTCTGATGAAATGGGAATATCTCAGCAGAATGCAAATATTCTGTATGAAAAAACCCTTAAAGAATCTGGAATAATAAATCATAATCAGAAAATTTTAAATTTCTCACAAGGTGGTGGAAAAATTGAAATACAATAAAAGACTGCCCTGTGGTTCTATTTTTAAATCACCTGTAATAAGAGTAGATGGTTCTGTTACTGTGTGTAATTATGACCTTTCACTTGAACTCAAACTGGGAAATATTAAAGAAAATAACATTTTTGAGTTATGGGAAAGCGAAAAAATAAAAAAGTTAAGAGAAAAACATATATTAAATCAGGAATTACCTGAAAAATGCAGAAAATGTGTCCCTGATTTTGTGCTTTCGAGAGAACACTCAGTGAAATATATGAAAAAAAATAATATGAATTCAAGAATAACAGAGTTTCTTGTAAGAACTGCTGAAAAACCATCCATACTTCTTGTAAATCCACTTGTTTCACCGAAAGCCCCTTATAAGACAACTGTAACCCTTGGATTAGGCTGTCTTGCCTCATATATTAAAGACTATTATAAAGTAGAAATTATTAATATGAACTATTCAAACATTGATAATTACGAGCTTGTAAAATATGCTTCAAAAGAAAAATTCAATGTTATTGGTGTCACAGCAATGACATATCAGGTTGAAGGCGCTTTAAGATTATGTGAACTTGTAAAAGAAGTAATTCCTGATTGTATAACAGTGATGGGTGGTGTTTTTGCAACAATGAATCATGAATATATTATGAAACATAATTCTGTTGATTTTGTCATAAAAGGTGAAGGTGAAAAACCTCTTTTAAATTTTTTAAAAGCACTGGAACAAGGAAAAACTGATTTTGAAAATATAAAATCAATAGTATGGAGAGATGGAAAAAAAGTTGTTGTAAATCCGCCGGAAGATTTTCTGGAAGCTGATGAAATTCCAATTGTAATAAGGAAAATTATGCCAACTTATGGATTTATTTTTGATGACAGTGCATTTGAAAACACACCTGATGGTAAAGTGTCTGCTGTAGTAATGTTTTCAAGAGGATGTCCCGGTAACTGCATATTCTGTGAATCACCTCACATGTGGAAAAGAAAAGTCAGAATAATGTCAATTGAAAGAATAATTAAAGAGCTGAAATTAATCATAGCGGAGTTTAATCTCAGAAATTTTGTGATTGATGATGATGCGTTTACTGCTGACAAGGACAAAGTTGTTGAATTCTGTAATCGGATAATTGAAGAAGATTTGAATATAAAATGGAGATGCAACACAAAAGTTACCATGATTGACAGAGAATTGCTCTTTCTAATGAAATCAGCTGGATGCGTAAAAGTTACTTATGGAATAGAATCAGGAAATCCTGAAGTGCTGAAAAAACTTAATAAAGAATTTACAGTTGAAGATGTAAGAAATGCACTCAGACTTAATAAAGAAACCGGAGTTCCCGGAAGCATGCTGATGATAATAGGAAGTCCGGGAGAAACACCTCAGACAGTTAATGACAGTGTTAATCTTATTGAAGAATTAGAGCCTGAAGGTGGATTTGATTTTCAGATAATGCAGCCACATCCCGGAACTACACTCAGAAGAGGATTGAATTTTTTTGGTGGAACAATACTGACAGATGACTGGGATGAGTATTTTTCAGATAATATTACATATATTCCTGAAAATTTCAGTAAGGAAGAATTTGCCCTGTTATGTAAAAAAGTAACTAAAAGACCGATTAAAATGGCTTCATTTGGAAAACTGTCATTCTCAGAAAAACAAGGCAATATTATAAAAATACCTGTTGATATGTGGGAAGATTCATTATGGAACAGACTTAATACCTTTTACTGGAAAGGGGAAGAAACTTTTCATAAAGGATATACCCATGTGCTGGGAGCTGATTATGGTTTTATTACATATAATTTTAATGTTTCAAAAATCCCTCAAATAGTAAAAATACGATTTACTGCCTGTTCTCAGAGTCTTGAGCAGAGCTCTAAAGTCTATGTTTCGATTAATAATATGGAAATATGTGATGTTATTATTGGTGAAAAAGACAGTGAAGGTTATGATTATGAAATATTCTGCGGTGTTGAAAAAACATCAGATATCAATTTTAGCAAAGGAATTAATGAAATCAGATTTGAAATAAAAAAAGATAAAATGGCAAATGGAATAAGTATTATGTACAAGGCACTTGAAAATTCAAGTGTTATAAGAGAAAAACCAATAATCATTGAGTTGATTAGTTAAAGGGCGAAAAGAAAATGACTTTTATTTTAAAAAAACACGGTGAACCAATACCGGTGCTTATAATAGACCTTATAAGCTACTGTAATCTTAACTGTGTTATGTGTCCACAGTCTGCAATTAACAGAAATGAAAAATACCGAGGTGTGATGGATTTTGAGCTTTATAAAAAAATAATTGATGAACTTGCCGCTCCACCTCAGAAAGCACGAGTTATAATTCCATTCTGGAATGGAGAGCCTGTTTTATACCCTCATTTTAAACAGGCGGTGATTTATGCCGGGGAGAAAAAACGTCAGAACCCGGAAGCATGGGAAGTTTGGTCACTTCATTCGAACTTTACTCTTATAAATAATGAAATTGCAGAAGCAATAATTGATTCAGAACTTTTTGGTCCAATTACTGTTTCGCTGGATGCCTGTTCTGAAAGTGTATATAAAAAAATCAGAGTTGGCGGAGATTTTAACAATACAATATCAAATATAAAAGAGTTCATAAAAATCAGAAATAGTAAGAAAAAGCAGTTTCCAAGTCTGGTAATGCAGTTTATTGTTATGGATGAAAATGTTGCTGAAACAGAAAACTTTGTCAATTTCTGGAAAGCTGAATTTGACAAATACGGCATAAAGCCTAAAATTGTATGGGATGAAGCTGGTGGATTTGAAAAAGATACAATTTTTATTAGACGAATGATGGCTGATAAATTCGAAAAACAGCAACATTACGATGAAATCCATAAGAAAGTGCTTGCAGATATGAATTTTATAAATGGTGAAAGTACTGAAAAAACCTTTATTTCATCAGAGTTTGATTCAGAGAATACAGAAAAAAATGAAAAAAGAAGAGAGCCATGTGTTGGTTTATGGCAGCATTTTGGAATACGCTATGATGGTGAAGTTTCAGCCTGCTGTCGTGATTTCAGATGTGAAATGAGCATAGGTAACATTAATAAAAACTCAATATGGGAATTATGGAACAGTGAAAAATTAAAACAGTTCAGACTTTATCATATTGCTGGAAAATTCAATCTTGTTAAAATCTGCAAATATTGCCCAGGTCAGCCATTTGGTCAGATGACAAAAGAAATTACCGAGAGTTATACAGATAGCATTGATAAAAAATCTCAGTTTAAAAAAGATATAGATGAAATTTGGAAAAGTTAAAAAATTGATAAAAAAAACAGCATTTTAATTAATTTTGTTTAATAAAAAAAATACACCAATAAAAATCAAAAAAGAAACTGATGAAAAAATAATACTAATAATTTTTTCATCTCTGTTTTCGATTTTAAGTAAAAAAGGAAAGAATCTGATAGTTTTTTTAAAATCATTTTTCATTGTAAACTTTGCCACAACCCAGAATATTATTGATATAAAAAAACTTATTAAAATATTTTCCATAAGAAAATTTTAATATATTATTTTATAAAAATCAAATTAACATGGACTTTGCCAGCAATTCACAATAAGTTTTTTTCGTAATATTTTTGCTGTCACCCCGGTGTGGACTTCGTGTAATGCTGCTATCGCAACATGTGATGGCTTTCAGCCATGTAAAGACACCTGAAGGTGTCAGTAAAGTTGACTATAGTCAACAGTTAAAGATTTTTCGGATCACGGATT
>JBAZDD010000041.1:0-11275 GCA_041654635.1 Candidatus Muiribacteriota bacterium | reverse complement strand
CTATACCTAAAAGCAGCAAATTAATTCCTCAACTATTATTTTTCTAAAAATATTATCACAACAGAGAAAAAAAAACAATAGGTTCATTCCCGTTCCATCCGCGCTTTCGTACGCGTTTTATTCGCGATTCTTTCGCGTTTTATTCGCGTTCTATAAGGGGTCAGGTCACATTTCAATAAAGAACAAAAACAATATCACTCACCACGCTCCAAAATAATATAAAGCAATTAATCATCTTTTGACGGACCCTCCTCATTAAAGCCGAGGTTTCCATCTTCATCTGATTAATGCTTTATTCTTTTATTTCTCCGCTATTGTTCGCTTTAATTGTTTTTGTTCTTGCTTTTAAGGTTTACTCGCGTTTCATCCGCGATTTATCCGCGTTTCACATAAGGGGTCAGGCCGTCCAATTTTACCTACGGTAAAATTTTACTGCGCAGACCCCCGATTCACTGTTTTTTTAAACTCATCAAATTCGGTATCAGTATATGGAGTTATTTCTTTATAGGCTGGATTAAAGGGGTTTTTATTTGAAAAATTTTGAAGAGTGTATTTTTCAGGTCTTATAAGACTTTTTTTAATGTTTTTAATATTTTCTACAGAATGAACACCTGGTATTACAGTGGTTCTGAAAACATAATCAATTCCGCTGTTTTCAATAAGATTTATACTTTGTCTTAGATTATCAATATTAATGTTTATGCCAGTAATACTATCATATTTTTCTTTTACAAGTTCATGCTTAATATCCATGGCAAAAAAATCAGTCAGTTTATTTTTAATAATATAATCAACCATTTCAGGATGATTCCCATTTGTATCAACTTTTACAGGAAGTTTAAATTTTCTTTTTAAAAACGAAAGCATATCTACAATATCATAGTTAAGCAAAGGTTCTCCACCAGTTATGGCAATTCCTTCAAGCCAGTCTTTGGAATTATCAATATAATCAACAATATCAGAAAAAGAAATTTCTTCACCTGAAGAATAAATTAACCCGGGATTATGACAGAAGGGGCAGCGAAAATCGCAGCCCCTTGTAAATATTACACAACTGATTTTTCCAGGATAATCTTTTAATGAGTGTTTAATCAGCCCACCAAGTTTTAACACTGTCAAGCTCCTCAATATTTTTAATAGTTTTTAAAATCTTTTCATTGTTATCAACCATTACAAGAGTCGGAACTGAAGTAACTGAATATTTTTTACTTTCTTCAAGACCTGATTCACTCCATACATTTATCTCTTCTGTAGGAAGTTTCACTTTTTTATCACTCATGTATTTTTTCATAGTAATACAGTTTGGGCAATTATCTGAAACAAATATTTTAAGTTTTGTAGGGTCTGTATTCTGTAAAACTTTTTCAACTGTTTCTTTAATATCATTTTTCTTTTTAGCAGTTTCTTTCTTTTTTTCAACCGGTTTTGTTTCAGTTTTTGGATTAATCATTGTCTGTGCTTCATAAGTTTTTCTTTCTCTGTATTCTTCTTTTTTGCCAATATTCCAGTTTTTAACAGGTCTGAAATATCCAACTATTCTTGAATAAATTTCAGTTTCCTTGTTACATTGAGGGCACGCTGGCACTTCACCAGTAAGATAACCATGTTCTTTACATATACTGAAGGTTGGTGTTATTGAAAAATATGGAAGTTTGGTGTTAGTTGCAATTTTTTTAACCAGTTCTCTGCACATATCACCTTCAATTTCTTCACCAAGAAAAGTATGGAACATTGTTCCACCAGTATAATGTTGCTGAATTTCAGACTGATGTTCAAGAGCTTTGAATAAATCTTCTGTATAATCAACTGGAAGCTGTGTTGAATTTGTAAGAAAAGGTTCATCCTGACCAGAAACAAAAATATGAGGATATTTTTCTCTGTCAAGTTTTGCAAATCTGTAACTTGTTGATTCAGCTGGAGAAGCTTCAAGATTGTAAAGACTACCTGTTTCTTCCTGAAATTCTCTTAATATATCTTTCATAACTTTGAGTGTTTCAACAGTAAAAGCTTTTCCTTTTTCAGAAGCAATATCCTGTCCTATAAAGTTAATGCAGGCTTCATTCATTCCACACATTCCTATTGTTGAGAAATGATTTGCAAAAGTTCCAAGGTATGCTCTTGTATAAGGCATCAATCCCTGTTCAAGGTTTCTGTTAACAAGTTTTCGTTTGATTTCAAGTGAATCTCTTGAAATCAGCATATAATGTTTAAGTTTTTTGAAAAACTCTTTTTTTGACTTTGATTCATATGCTATTCTATTAAGATTTATTGTAACAACACCTATTGACCCTGTTGAATCACCAGGAGCCCACATTCCACCAGGTCTTTTCATCAATTCTCTCTGATCAAGGTTAAGTCTGCAACACATTGCTCTTATTGCGGAAGGTTCAAGTCCTGAACCAATATAATTCTGGAAGTATGGTGTTCCATATTTTGCTGTAACTTTGAAAAGAAGTTCAGAATTTTCTGAATTCCAGTCAAAATCACTTGTTATATTGTATGTAGGAATAGGGAATGTAAAAATTCTACCCTTAGCATCACCCTGCATCATGATTTCAAGAAAAGCTTTGTTTATCATATCCATTTCTTTCTGAAATTCGCCATATTTTTCAGGTTTTCTTTCACCGCCAACAATTACATTTTCATCTTTAATATCTTCAGGAACCACCCAGTCAAATGTAAGGTTTGAAAAAGGTGTCTGAGAACCCCATCTTGAAGGTATGTTAAGTGAAAAAACAAGTCTCTGTATATTCTGTTTTACCTGAGTAAAGTCAAGATTGTCATATCTTACAAAAGGAGCAAGGAATGTATCCACGCTTGAAAATGCCTGGGCTCCGGCAAATTCCATCTGCATGCAGCCAATAAAATTTACCATCTGTGAAATTACAACGTCCATGTGTCTTGCAGGTTTTGCATCAACTTTATTTGGAACATCTCCAAAACCTTTAACAAGAAGGTTTTTTAAAGACCATCCTGCACAATAACCAACTATTCCATTTGAAAGATCATGAATGTGAAGATATCCTTCTTTATGAGCATCTGAAATAGAAGGTGTATAAATTTCATTTAAAAGATAGGATGAAATAACTTTACCTGAAATATGAAGCATAAGTCCTGAAAAAGAATACTGTGTATTACTGTTTTCATTAACTCTCCAGTCAGCTTTATGCATATATTCTGTGATAGTTTTATCAACATCTATCAAAGTTGAATTCATCTCTCTTACTTTTGTATGATGCTCTCTGTAAAGTATATAAGCTTTTGCAGTTTTATAATGACCATGTTCAATAAGTACTTTTTCAACACTGTCCTGAATTTCTTCAACATCAATTTTAACTCTGTCAGAAAAGTTCGAGTTTAAATATTTTATAACTTCAGCTGTCAATTCTTTTGCAAGCTCGATATTTTCTCCACCAACTGATTTTGCTGCTTCGAAAATTGCTTTTGTTATTCTTTCAGCATTAAAATCAACAATTTCTCCATTTCTTCTCACCACTCTTAAGAATAAGTCCATAATTCCCCTCCCAGGGTATTTTTTTTAGATTTTTTCGAGTTCTTCGCGGAACTCATCAATACATTTAAACTTTTTATAAACAGAGGCAAATCTGATATATGCGACTTCATCAACACTTTTAAGTTTTCCCATAACCAGTTTACCTATAAATCCCGAATCTACTTCTCTTTTTCCCATTGATAAAATTTCGTTTTCAATTGCATTTGCAATTTCTTCAAGTTTTTCAGTTGATACTGTTCGCTTACGACAGGCAATACTTAATCCTGAAATTATTTTTTCCTTGTTAAACTCTTCGCGCAATCCACCACTTTTAACCACTCTCAGAGTAATTTCTTCAACTCTTTCATAAGTAGTAAAACGTTTCCCACACTGAGAACATTCTCTTCGTCTTCTGATGGATTTACCATCTTCAGTATCTCTTGAGTCAAGTACTCTTGTATCTGTATTGACACAGTAAAAACATTTCACTTAACTTACCCCTTACCACAATATATTGTGTTTTACTTCTATATATTTATCGGTTCAATCAATATATAGTATTAGGGTATTAAATGTCAAAAAAAATTTAAGGGTTTTTAAAACTTAGAATTAATGCTATAATACACAGGAAAAGGAACCCGGTTTTTTTACCACAAAACCAGTTTTTTTACCATTGACAAAAATCTAATATTATGATATGATAATATTAAAAGATGGACAAAAGGAGGCTATTATGGCAAAAATAATCAATGAACAGGATTTTAATGACTTAATTTCAAAAAAAGCAGATATGCTGGTTGATTTTTACGCAGACTGGTGTGGACCTTGTAAAATGATTGCACCAATAATTGAAGAACTTGCTACCGAATATGAAGGAAAAGTAGAAATTGTTAAAGTTAATGTTGATTCAACACCTTCTCTTGCTCAAAAATTTGGAGTAACGGGAATTCCAACTATTTTATTTTTTAAAAATGGCGAACTTGCAAAAACTCATGTAGGATTTGCTGACAAAGACAGTCTGAAAAAAATTATTGATTAAAAAAAAAGGGCGGTTTTTTAACCGCCCTTTTTTTACCATCTATCTGAACTTTGTAGGATCTTCAGTTTTTCCAAATCTTCTTACTTCAAAATGGAGATGTGGTCCAGTACTTACTCCTGTGTTTCCAACTCTTGCAATAACCTGACCTCTTTTAACTGTATCTCCAACTTTTACAAGTATTTTTGAGCAATGAGCATATCTTGTTTCATAACCTCTCTCATGTTGTATTGTTACAAGAAGACCATAACCACCATTCTCAGAAGCATGAATAACTTTTCCATCCCCTGCGGCTTTGATTTGCTCGCCAATTGCACCTCTTATATCAACACCTGCATGAAAAAGCTGCCTTCCATAAACTGGGTGAACTCTGTTTCCATAAGGAGAAGTAATCTGATTGTCAAGAGGCCAGATAAACATTTTACTGTTTTCGCGTTTTCTTGCAAGAAACCATTTTTCACCTGGAAAAACTTTGATTTTTTCTCCAGCTCTAATTTCATAATTATCTATTTCATTAACTTCCATCAGACTTTTTATTGTAGTATCATATTTTTTTGCTATAACCCAGAGACTATCTCCGCGCTGAACTTCATAATCAACTCCATCAAGCTTTGAAATCTTAAGTTTCTGACCCTCAAATATCATATCGTTTCGTAATTCATTCAATGCTTTTAAATCACTTATTGAAATATCATACAATTTTGCTATTGCAGTTAAGTTTTCACCTCTTTTAACATTATGCCATACATTTGGAACATTTTTTTTATTAACTGAATTATTTTCACCATCTTTAGAAACTTCACCATCAGTTAAAACATTTGTTTCAACCTGTTTTTTAACTTTATCTACAATAGTCTGCTCAGGAACATTGACTCTTATTACAATTACATCCTCAACATTTTCGCCAGAAAGTACGTTTTTTGAATACTGATTAATTTTATCTCTGACAATACGGGAATTATTTTCATCAATTATATTTACATTATTATCAGTAACTGAGGTAGATAGAAATCCAGTAGAAATTGATGATGTATATACTTTAAATTTTTCTTTTCTGAGAGAACCAGTGGATATTATTGCAAACTGAATAATTATTGCTACAAGAACAAGATTAATCACTCTGTCCATTGATTTTATTATATTTGTATCTTCCATTTAAGCCCCCGAAAAAATTAATAATTTAACAATTCCATTATTTTTTTTATCGGGATTTTTCAATATTAGATTGAATTTTTGATATTACCGGTGACTAAGAAGGCATAAAAACGGGGATAAAACGGGAATGAACCGCGAATGGAACGCGGGGTCTGTGCAGTAAAAATTTACCGCAGGTAAATTTGGACGGCCTGACCCCTAGTAACATTACTTCGCAACGTCGAAGTCATTTCTGAGGAGTGAAACTCCGGTTACTTACTCACTGCTTAACCTTAAACAGATTTCTTTATTCTGTTTCTTCTTCCGCAGGTTTAACTTTAGGTTTGATAACTCTTTTTGATTTTTTAACACCAAGCTCTCTTTTATCACCAAATTTTTTCTGGAATTTATCAACTTTTCCAGCTGTATCAACAAATTTCTGTTTTCCAGTAAAAAATGGATGACATTTTGAGCATATTTCAACTCTTATTTCTGGTAAGGTTGAACCGGTTTCAAAATTTTCTCCGCAAGCGCAGACAATTTTAGAATTATCATAATATTTAGGATGTATTTCTTTTTTCATAATGTTCTCCTATAATGTGTTAAATATGTTCAAGTTCATCTATTATAATAGTTTTTTTAAAAAAAACAAGCTTCAAAAAGTACCGGTTACCTTTTTTATTTTTTATATAATGATGCAAGTTCTTTAATAGAATATTTTTCCAGCACCGCTGCAATTGAATAATGAACTTCCTTCCATACATGAAGCATTCCGCAGGTGTCTATTCTTTCACAGCTGTCAGGATTAGTAACACATTTAACAGGATAATCCTCACCTTCGAGAATATCAACAATATTTTTAAGTGTAATTTCAGAAGCAGGTCTGGCAAGAACGTACCCACCCTTTACTCCCTGTTCAGTTTTAACAATATTATGTTTTTTCAACTTACGCATAATCTGTTCAAGGTATCTAACTGAAATCCCTGTTTTTTCAGAAATTTTAGTCAAACTTACTGCTCCCTTTTCTTCATTAATAACTATTTCCACCAGTGCTCTTGAGGCGTATCTTCCACGTGTTGAAATTTTCATTTTTATTCACCTTTTAAAATGGCTCTGCTTAATCCAAATTTTCTCCATAGATAATCATTTGTTACTTTACGCACATTGTTATATTCAGTAACAAAATATTCAAATGAAACTTGGGGAAGAGTAAAATAACCATCTTTATTTATAAGAAGATTTTTATCTTCTTTTTTTAAATCATCAGGTAATTTAAGACTGAAATTTATAAGATTGTAAAATCCAGTATTAAACCAGCCCCTGAAATCTAACCCGAGTTTTTTATAAAAAGAAGCCACAACTTCAAGAAATGTATCAAGTTCATTATCAAACCATACAGCTGGAATTTTATCTCTGAAAGGAATATAAATAAATAATTCTATATAACCAGTACTCTGAATTATAAGCTGTCTGTAACCTGTTTCTTCATTCCCTTCTCTTACAATAAAACCGTCAAAAGTTGGAACAAATCTGCTTCTTGCAACACCCTTGCTTATAAAAAACTCAATAGCTTTCTCAGTTTCAGTGTTAAATATATCAAATCTTTCTTTTTCAAGATAATGGGGAACAACAGCAAAACACATTGCACAGTTATTTTTAACCAGTGACTGAAGTTCACTATTTCTTTTTTCAAGAAATTCTCTGATTTTTTCAGAGTGTTTTTCACGACTTCTGAATAGTTCTTCAATCTGATAAATGTTCATCGGGTTTTTTCCACGTTCATATCTCATATAACATCTGTAATCATGTAGTACCATGTGAGGCTTACCAAAACTGTCAGGTATATATACAATTATAATGCTTTTATTTTTATCCATTCTGACATCGTGGATTTTAAGACCGGTTATAACAGGCTGAATCCCGGCATTGCAAACCTGCCTTATTCTCAATATATTTCTGTCAACATTTTCAACACCTGTCATTTTTTTTGGATTTCCATCATTATCTTCTTCAATACCGAGAATTATAAAACCCCCGTGAGCATTTGCAAAACTGGAAACATCTCTTGAAAGTTCTTTGTTCGAGCTTTCATACTCTCCCCACATTTCACGTTTATAATCAAGATATAAACTTTCACTCACACGATTATCAACTAAAAGCTGAATATCCTCAATTGTTACTTCTTCAAGAAATTCTTTACCAAAAAAATCAATAACATTCATAATTTTTCCTTGAAATAATTTAAAATTTCAATATTTTTTTTCCAAGTAATCTCAATCCCTGAACTTTTTCAAAAATCTCATTTGTAAATCCAAAGGAGCTTATTATTATTCCATCATAATCCATATTTCTAATCATTCCCGGAGAAACAATAAGAATTCCATTTATGGTTTTTCCCTGTTTTTCCTTATTCTGATCAACTACTGCAATAATTTTCAATCCTGACTCAATAGCAGCAGCAAGAGCAATTTCAGCAGTTTCTCCGGCACCATAAAAAACCACTTTACTCACACCAGAATTTTTAAAATTTTCGATTTTTACCTGGAATTCTTTTTTTGCATCTTTATATAATTTGACTGTTTCAATCATATAAGCAATAAGTAGTTTTCTTTTTTCTTCCTTACCCTTATCTGTGAGATAATAACTGATATGCCTGTTGGAATCACCGGAAACTTCGATAAATTTTTCTTCTGTAAAAACATATATATATTTATTCACCATCGAAACCGAAATTCCCAGCAGCTTTGAAAGCGCTGACTGGGAAGTTTTCGGATTTTTTTCAAGCTGATTTAAAATCATCAGCTCTCTGAGCTTTGGTGAAGGTTTTAAAAAATAAAGGTCTTCATCTCTATAAAACATAATTTAAACTATAAATTAATCTTAACAAAATTTCAATAATTCTCTTTTCTTGATTCAAAATAACTCTGAGCGTATGTGCAGACAGGACATACTTCAGGAGCTTTCTTACCAATTACAAGATGACCACATACTCTGCATTCCCAAATGATTTCATCACTTTTTTCAAAAACTTTTTTCATCTCTACATTATTTAATAGTTTTCTGTAACGTTCTTCATGAGCTTTTTCAATAGCAGCAACTTTTCTGAATTTTTCAGCAAGCTCTGAAAATCCTTCTTCATCAGCTTCTTTTGCAAATCTGTCATACATGTCTGTCCATTCATAATTTTCACCTTCAGCAGCATGAAGAAGATTTTCTGCTGTATTTGAAATATGTCCTAAAGCTTCATACCACAATCTTGCATGCTCCTGTTCATTTCTTGCTGTGTGAAGAAGTATTGCGGCAATCTGTTCATACCCTTCTCTCTGAGCCACTTCAGCAAAATAAGTATATTTGTTTCTTGCCATACTTTCACCAGCAAAAGCTTCAAGCAGATTTTTTTCAGTTTTTGTTCCTGCATATTTATTTTCAGTGTTTTTTGAATCTTCAACTTTTACAAATACAGAAGCAGGCTGTTTACATCTGGGACATTTAAAATCGTCTGTAAGATTACCTTCATGAATATAACCACATACTGTACAACGATATTTAACCATATTTGTATCCTCCTGATTTTTTTTATTTTCTGAAATCTTTTTTATTAATTTTTTAATTTTATCAACTGGAAAATCAGCTTCTTTATTCTCAGCTATCAACTTATTAAAAAAATTTATTACTTCTTTACTCTGTGGAAGCATAAACCCTGATTCTCTAAGCAAATCCTCTGTCATTAATCGATTTGAATGTTTTAAACTTTCGGCAAACAATATCTCTATTTTACTATTACTGTTTTTAGAAATAAAAGATGCAATTTTTTCTTGAAGAGATTTACTTTCTGATAATTTTCTCAAAACTTTTATAACCGATTCACTTTTTTTCTGTGGAGCAGGATATTCATCTGGCACAAGTGAAACAGCATTCGAAGGACAGGCATCAACACAGGCCCGGCAAGCTATACATTTTTTTGCATCAATCTGTCCTGTTTCAGTATCTGTTGCCCCAGTCGGACAAACATAAAGACACAGGCAATCTTTAGTACACAAGCTAATATTTCTGACCGCGTGCATTTTCTACCCCCTTACCACTTTATTTATTTTAAATTTTGGAACTTTACAAACCGGACACACATCAGGCAAATCTTCTCCCAAATATATAAATCCACATATTTCACAAACATATATCCCGGTATTTTCTCCAAAAGAGTTTTTATCCTTATTAAACCTTACAAGCAGAGATTTTAATACTTTTGTTACTTTTTCACCCCAGGCAAGAGCTCTTAATGCACCTCTATCTTTATATTCTGTTGAAATCCCCACAGCAAGCTTATAATTTTCATTCAAATCCTGCTCAACCAAAGCCAGCAAATTATCAAAAGAATTGTCAATATTATTATTTTTTTTAACTTTAGATAAAAAATATTCAGAAAGTTCAAAAAACAATTCAGCTTCCTCAGGAAGATACTGTTTTTGACACCCTTTTGATAGATTTGAGCATATAGCACTTAATTCACCAAAATTCAATTCTCTCATGTCTCCCAAATCTTCTTTTGAATAAACAACCTTATCATCTGTACTTTTTTCTTTTTCTTCATTGAATTCAGTTTTTACAGCACCACATAATGGACATAACCAGTTTTCAGGTAAATCTTCCCATTTTGTTCCAGGATTTACTCCATTTTTTTCATCACCTGTTTGTTCATCATACATATAACCACACACAGAACATAAGTATTTTTTCACAAACTCTCCTTTAAATCTAAAATTTATCAGTAATTAATTTTTATTATGCTTTTACATTTTCCAGTTTCAATATCAATTTCAGCAACAATTCCATTAATCATTGGAGTATTTGATGAAACCTCAAATCTTTTAGGCATCTGATCAAGAAATCTTGAAATTATAATATTTTTATCTACACCAATGACAGAATCTTTATCACCTGTCATTCCTAAATCTGTTATATAACCAGTTCCACCTTGTAAAATTCTTTCATCATTTGTCTGAACATGAGTATGAGTTCCTGCAATAACACTTACTTTTCCATCAACAAAAAAACCCATTGCCTGTTTTTCTGAAGTTGCTTCTGCATGAAAATCAATTATTATTATTTTTATGCCAGCCTGTTCAAGTTTTTTTATTTCTTCTTCAATTACTCTGAAAGGACAAGCTACTCTGGGCATAAAAACTCTTCCAAGAAGAGAAATTACAGCAAATTTAACTCCGTTTTCTTCAAAAATACCTACCCCTCGTCCTTCGATTTTTTCACATGTATAATTAAGGGGTCTGACAAGTTTTTTTTCTTCAATAATTTCAAATATTTCTTTTTTATCCCACAGATGATTTCCAAGAGTAACTATGTCAACTCCCGAGTTTAGAAGTTCACTGTATGTTTTTTGATTTATTCCAAGCCCGCCAGCTGAATTTTCACCATTTGCAATTATTATATCAATGTTATACTTTGCTCGAAGTCCAAGAAGTTCTCTGTTTACAGTTTTTCTTCCGGTTCTTCCAATAACATCACCAATCATCATTATTTTAAAATTATTCATTAATTAAAATTACCAAACCCGGGATTAAAAATCAACAATGATTCACCCGCGTTTCATTCCCGTTTCA